>NZ_JBNNWE010000082.1:0-27538 GCF_050280905.1 Pseudomonas sp. NPDC086278 | reverse complement strand
AAGCGCTGCTGGACGGCAAGAGCAAACACAACGCCCAACCCAAACTGCTAATCGCCCCAGGGCATTCGGCGACCCAGGCGGTGGCCACCGCCATGGATGCTTTGGCCGGCAAGTTGCGGGCGATCGCCATCATCGACGGCCCGAACACCACCGATGAGGCGGTGATGGCCTACGCCCTGGAGTTCGGCAGCAAGCGCATTTATATGGTCGACCCTGGCGTCAAGTACTGGGACACCGTCACCAGTGCCACGGTCGATGCGCCGGCCTCGGCGTGGGTCGCTGGGCTTTTTGCCTGGACCGATGCGAATTACGGTTACTGGGCGTCACCGTCGAACAAGGAGTTTGTCGGTATCACTGGCACCACGCGCCCGATCGAATACCTGGACGGCGACGAAACCTGCCGGGCCAACCTGCTGAATAACGCGAACGTCTCCACGATTCTGCGTGACGGCGGTTATCGCCTGTGGGGCAACCGCACGTTGTCCAGCGATCCGAAATGGTCGTTCGTCACCCGCGTGCGGACCTGCGACATCCTGATGGATGCGATCCAGGCGGGGCACAAATGGGCAGTCGATCGCTCGATCACCAAAACTTATGTGCAGGACGTGACCGAGGGTCTTCAGGCGTTTATGCGCGACCAGAAAAACGCCGGCGCGGTGATCAACTTCGAAGTCTACGCGGACAAGGAAAAGAACACGGCCAGCCAAATCGAGCAGGGCAAAATTTACTGGCGCATCCGGTTTACCGACGTGCCGCCGGCAGAAAACCCGAATTTCCTCATTGAAGTCACCAACGAATGGCTGACCGAAGTTCTTGAAACCGCCTAAGGGGCCTGCGCAATGATTCCTCAAGTTCTCTCCAACATGAACGCCTTTGTCGACGGTGTGAGTTTTGCCGGCGACGTGCCAACACTGTCGCTGCCCAAGCTGACCCAAAAGACCGATGACTATCAGGGCGGCGGCATGTCCGCCCCGATCGAGATGGCCATGGGTCTGGAAAAGCTGGAAGCGGCGTTTACCACCAACGGCGTGCGCCGTGAGTCGCTGAAGTACTTCGGGCTGGCCGACCAGACCGCTTGCAGCATCGTTTTTCGGGGTGCCTTCCGGGGCCTGAAAGGCGCGGTGACGCCGGTGGTCGTCACCCTGCGCGGCGGTATCAAAGAGGTCGATATGGGCGACTGGAAGCCGGGCGACAAGGCGGAAATCAAACACGCGATCAAGGCCGTTTATTACAAGCTCGAAATCGATGGTCGGGTGATGTACGAAATCGACCCGCTCAACATGATTCAGGTGATCGATGGTGTCGATCAACTGGCCGCAGAACGCTCGGCCGTCGGCCTCTAAGGACTAAACGAACATGACTCAAGTAACCCAAGAAACCACCGATCCAACCTTGCCGAAGTGGCTGAAAGTGAGCGACGAGAGCGTGATCGTGACGCTTCGATATCCGACCCTGATCAGCGGCGTATTGACCGATGCGGTGACCATACGGGCGCCGAGCGTCAAGGACTGGCGCGCGTCCAAGATCGCCGGCAATGGTGATTATGAAAAACAGGAACTGTCATTGTTTAGCAGCCTGACCGGGCTCTCAGAGCCGGATCTGTTGTCCCTGAAATACAAGGACTACCAGCGCCTTTCGGCGGGCTATTTTCGCCTGGTCGACGAAGACGACGTTTAACGCCGTCACGCTCAGGGCGACGGCCCAACGCTTGGCAAAGGAAACAGGATTTTCCGCTGCCGAGATTGAGGGCCTGCCCTTTGATCAGATGCTGTGGTGGCTCACGGATTGAGCCGCCATTGAACCCTTCGACGTATAGGGCACGCACATGGCGAATAAACTCGCGCTCGGCCTGGTCATTGGTGGGGCCGTCAGCTCCACCGTGGGCTCGGCGTTCAAGGATGTCACCAGTCGCATCAAGCGCCTGGAGGCGGAAGGCAAAAAAGCCCGGGTGCTGGAAAAGACCATTGGCGACACCATGCGCCTGCGCGATGAATGGCGTCGGGCGCACATGGCGGGCGAGAAAGGCGCTTCGGCGCTGCAAAAGCAGCTGGAGAACAATCTTAACAGCCTGAAAAAAGAAGGCGTTGAAGTTCGCAACCTGACCAAAGCCTATACGGCGATGGGACGCGTGGCGCAAAAGGCCGAGCTGAAAGCCAAAGGTCACCAGCAACTCGACGAAGGCAAACAGAATCTCAGAAGCAGTGTCGGTCAAGCGGTGGCCGCCACGGCGGCGATGGCGATACCGACCAAGGTCAGCGCAGAATTTGGCGCAATCATTCGCGACATTGCGATCAAGTCGAACATTGCCAATGACCCCAAAGAAGCGCAGATGTCGAAAAAGATCATCGACACTTCGCGTGACACGGGGATGGCGCGTAATCAGGTGGCCGAGGTGGTCAACGCCCTGGTAGGTGCCGGCATGGAGCTGGACAAGGCGCTGGCTTATGCCCCGACCGCCGCCAAGTTTGCCGTGGGGCAGGGTTCGGACGGCGGCGAAACGGCGCGCATGATCAACGCCCTGGGGCAGAACGCCAAGATCACCGACCCGGCCATGATGCAAAAGGCCCTGGAGGCGATCGCCTATCAAGGGCAGGCGGGTAGTTTTGAAGCGGCCGACATGGCGCGTTGGTTTCCTGAATTGCTGGCCGGTATGGGCAAACTCGGTATCACCGGCATGGATTCGGTGACGCAACTGGGCGCCATGCTTCAGGTGCAAATGAAGACCGCCGGCGGCTCGGATGAAGCGGCCAACAACCTCAAAAACTGGATGGAAAAAATCGGCTCCGGGGATACGGTCGACGCCTATAAAAAGGCCGGGATTGACTATCAGGCGTCGATGAATACCGGCCTGCAGAATGGCAAGTCCACTTTGGAATCCAGCTTTGATCTGGCCCAAAAATACATCGCGGCCACCGATCCGAAGAAGGCCGCCGCCATGGCCGAGGCCACGGCGAAGATCAGCAAGGAAGCGGACCCGGAAAAAGCCAAGGCCATGCTCGAATCGCTGGAGAAGGCCTTGCGCACCGGTGACCTGTTCGCTGACATGCAGGTCAAGGGCGCGCTGACGGCGTTCATGCAGAACAAGGAACTGTACGCCAGTCTGAAAAAGGATTCGGCCAGTGCCACCGGGATCTTGGACAAGAACCTGGAGGAACGCCGGCAGTCGTCGGCGCAAAAATGGTCGGAAATGGCCCAGGGCATGGATGACGCCATGCGCGCGATCGGCGACGCGTTCCGGCCGGTCACGGACAAGGTGGCGGATGGCATCACCTACGTCGCCCAGGGGTTGAGCAAACTGTCGGATGAGTCGCCCAAGGTGGTGACGGGCATCGGCGCGGCTGTGGCGGCGGTGATCGCCTTTCAGAGCGCAATGAGCACGTTCAAGATCGCCAAGGGATTGCTGAACATCGGTCGCGGTTCACTGATGGGCAATCCGAACATTCCGCAAAAGGTGATCGTGGTCGGAGGCGGTGGCGGCGGGGGTGGCGGTCTGGATGCTGGCGATCTGGACAGCGACGGTAAGCGTGACAAGAAGGGCCGCCGTGGCGGTAAAGCCGGCAAGTTGGGCAGCACGGCCGGCGCCGCCGGTTCGGTCGGGCGTGCGGTCAGTGGTATCGGCAAAACCGTGGCGACAGGCGTAAAGGGACCGGCGATTTTCGCGGTCGTTGAAGCCGGTATGAAAGCCAAAGACACCTACGACAGCGCGGTGACGCAAGAAGAAAAAGCCGAAGGGTACGGCGCGGCTGCCGGTGGTCTGGCGGGTACGCTGGCCGGGGCGGCGGCGGGCGCGGCAATCGGTTCCGCGGTGCCGGTGATTGGCACCATTGTCGGCGGTTTGATTGGCGGTTATCTCGGCAGCATGGGCGGTGATGCCCTGGGCAGTGTCGTCGGTAAGTCGATGTTTGGCACGCCTGACGACCTGAAGCGGATGCCGGCCGCCGGTCCGTTGATGATGGCCAATGCCGGCAAGGACATCCCGCCGGTGCTGGGCGGGATTGCCCAGTCCTTTGCCCCGTCGACTACCGGCCCGTTGATGCTGGCCAATCCCGGCAAAGGTACAGGGTTGGGGTCCAGTGTCGCCGCCACGCAAGCGGCGGCACCGGTCATGCCATCGGCGCCGCCGGTGTCGTATGACCCGCGCGACCTCAATTCGAAGGACGCCATGCTGCTGCCGCACTTTGCCAACAAGGTACGTTTCCCGGGCTCCGAACTACGCCGGCCAAAGGTGATTCGTTCGGGGCTGGAAGATCCTGCGCCGCAACCGGGTGAGGCGGCGAAAGCCATGATGTTGCCCCCGGCCAGCGCGGACGCGGCGGCCGGGGCGCTGGTCAAGCCCATGGCGGTGGCCCCGGTGGCGCCCAAAGTCGAATCGAATGTGGCGATTCAGGCGCCGTTTTCGCTGACGGTCAACGGTGACGTCAAGGACGCGGCGCAGTTGTACGGCCAGCTCAAGCCATTGCTCGATCAGCACTATCGCGACATGGCCAAGCAGATGGGGAGCAGTCAGCTCTATGACGCGCCGCACGTTTAATCAGGAGGGCATATGCCTGCATTGGAACAGTTACAGTCGGGGTTGAAATACCTGGCCTCGGCCGGGGAAACCGGGCGGCGCAGCCTAGACGGCATGCTGGGACCGGTGAATGGCGCGATCGGCGAAATCACCGGCGCCGCGTCCGAGCTGGAGTGCTTGCCCTTTGTCGGTCCGGCGGTCGGTGCCAAATTGCAACGGGTCATGCGCGGGGTCAATGCGGCGCAGGCGAAGGTCGGGCAGGTGGTGGCCATGTACGGCACGGCCACCCGCGCGCTGTCGCAAATTGACGAGCGTATGGGGGTGCTCAAGGAACAGGCGAGCAAGGCGGCGACGGCGATCAACAAGATCGCCGGCAAGGTCAGTCCGTCGTTGGCCAACATCGTGCCCACGGGCGCTTTCGCCACGGATCAGACGCCGGCGCCGGAGGCGGTCAAGCCGTTTCCGCATCTGCTGATCATCCAGCCGGAAGACCCCAAGGCACAGCCGTATTTCTTCAACCTCGACACGGCGGCCTTTGATGAGCTGCGTCGCTCGACTGAATTCCGCTGGGCTTCTCAAGAGCGCCTGTCGCGGCGTCCAGCCCAGCAATGCGTCGGTATGGGCGACGAAAAAATCACGCTCAAGGGCGCGATTTTCCCGGGCTTCAAGGGTGGTCTTAAGCAGCTCGACACGTTGCGCACGCTCGGCGCCCAGCTCAAGCCGCTGACGTTGACCACGGGTTATGGCGACGCGCTCGGCACCTGGTGCCTGAAAAGCGTCGAGGAAGAACAAAGCTCGCTGATGCAGGGCGGTATCCCCCGTAAACAGGGCTTCACTCTGGAGTTTGTGCGCTATGGCGACGACATGCAGAACGTCTAACGGGGATCTGCTGGACACCATCTGCCATAACTTCTATGGCCACCTCAACGGTAGCGTAGAGGCGGTCCTTGATGTCAATCAGGGGTTGGCCGATGAGCCGCAACCGTACCGCGACGGTGTGGTGATCGTGTTGCCGAATCTGCCGGCGCCTGCGCAAGAGCAAGTGACCTTGTGGGACTGACGCCGTCCGGCGTGTCGCCGGCGAATCATCGCGTTACGCGTAACGAACCATTCCCGCCCTAAGCCCGCTTTGTGCGGGCTTTCTTTTGGAAAAAATCCATGACCCCCATGTTTCGCATCGTGGCCGACGGCGCCGATATCACCGGCTTGATCAATGATCGGCTGATCCAGCTCAGTACCACCGACAAGCCTGGCATGGATTCGGACACGTTCGAGCTGCGCATTGATGACCGTGACGGGCAAGTGACGCTGCCCCGGCGCGGCGTCGGGATCGAGGTCTACTTGGGCTATGCCGAGACGGGGCTGGCTCGCTTGGGGCGTTACGTGGTCGATGGGGTTTCGGTGTCCGGTTCGCCGGATACCATCGTGATCAAGGGCAAGGCCAGCGACATGCGCGGCAGTGGCAAGACCATTCGGAGCGGGAGTTGGGAGGATGTGCCGCTGTCGAAGATCGTCGGCGACATCGCCGCGCGTAACGGTTGGGCGGCGGTGTGTCCGGTGTCGACGAAGGTCGCCCGGGCGGACCAGCTCGGCGAATCCGACTTCAATTTCATCACGCGCCTGGCTAAGCAATACGACTGCACGGCCAAGGTCGCGGACGGCAGTTTGCTGGTGATGCCGCGTCAAGGCGGGCAGACGGCCAGCGGCAAAACTTTCGGTGCGATCACCCTGACGCGCAGAGACGTGAGCCGCTGGCAATTCAACCTCGACGATCGCAACACGCACAAAACGGTCGGGGCCAAACATCAAGACAAGAAGACCGGAAAGCTGGTGGTCGTGGCCTTGGACAATGACGACCTGCCGGATGGCCTGCCGGCGGTGCATACCGATCGCCATATCTACCACAACAAAACCGCTGCCGAGTCCGCCGCCAAGGCTCGGTTGGCCGCGTTCAACCGATCGAGCGCCGGCGTGCGCCTTGAAATGGAAGGCCGCACGGATCTGTTTGCCGAGCGCTCGATCATTGCCCAGGGATTCAAGGTCGGTCTTGATGGTGAATACCTGATCGACTCGGTCGAGCAGTTGTATACCCAAGCCGGCTGGTCGACCACCGTTGAATGCAACGGCGGCAAAACCGGCAAAGCCAAGGCCAAAGGCAAGAAACCGAAGAAGGAGGCGAAGCCGCTCAAAGTCGTGACCCTGTAACCGCGCAACTGCGCATCCCGGCCGCTATGTGCGGTTTTTTTATGCCTGGAGTTTGTATGTCTGTTACCGAGCAACAACTGCAACGCATCATGCCGAACGCCCGCCGCCAAGCGGGCGTTTATGTATCGGCCCTCAATACGGCGATGGCCCATCGTCAGATCAACACACCGAAACGCCAAGCGGTATTTCTCGCCCAGGTCGGGCATGAGTCCGGTCAACTGCAGTATGTCCGTGAGCTGGGCGGCAATCAGTACCTGAGCAAATACGACACCGGCAACCTGGCCGCGAATCTGGGTAACACGCCGGAAGCGGACGGTGATGGCCAGCGCTATCGCGGTCGCGGTCTGATCCAAATCACCGGTCACAACAATTATCTGCGTTGCAGCTTGGCGCTGTTTGATGATGAGCGCCTTCTGCGCACGCCTGAAATGCTGGAGCTGCCGCAATGGGCCGCCGAGTCGGCTGCCTGGTTTTGGTGGGTGCGTGAGCTGAACGCTCTGGCAGACAAGGATGAATTCGAGGCGATAACCCGCAAGATCAACGGCGGCCTCAACGGCCTACAGGATCGGCTGGAGTTATGGGGCCGGGCGAGGGCGGTGTTATGCGTCTCGTCGACCTGATCCCAGCGCCGTATCGACTGCTGGCCATCGGCTTGCTGCTGAGTGCTTTGGCCGGTGGATCTGCCGCGCTGGCCTGGCAGGTTCAGGACTGGCGCTACAGTCTGCGACTTGAGCAACAAGCCCGGCTGCAGACGGAAGCCCTCAACCGACAGATGTTAGCGGCGGCGACCCTGCAACAGGCCGAGCAGGACAAACGCCTGGTGCTGGAGCAACGGCTGTCCGCCAGTGAGCAAACCCATTACCGAGTCTTGAGCGATGCCCAACGTGATCAAGGTCGCCTGCGTGACCGTCTTGCCACTGCTGATCTGCGCCTGTCAGTCCTACTCGACACCACCCCGTCCGCCAGCGGTGGCGCAGTGTCAGCCAATCCCTCAACCAGCGGCGTGGTTCATGGCCCCACAAGAGCCCAACTTGACCCAGCGCATGCTCAAAGAATTATCGGCATCACCGATGCCGGCGACCAAGGACTGATCGCATTGGCGGCCTGTCAGGCGTACGCCAAAGAAATATCAACACCGAAGTGAAAAAGAGCGGCCGGGCTGGATGCGTCAACATCCAACTCGACCGCCGTCCCTGCAGATTGTCCCTGCAAGTCCAGCCAAGGCTCTTACTCCGTGCACGAAGCGCGGCGAGCCTAGCACCTGTTCATTCATACAGTAAAGGTCTTGCTCTCAATGTCTACACCCATCATCCCTTGGATGGGCGGCAAACGCCGCCTGGCCGACCGCCTCATTCCGCTTTTTCCGCCTCACGAATGCTACGTTGAAGTCTTTGCCGGCGGTGCCGCGTTGTACTTCATGCGACCCCAGGCCGCGCCGATTGAAGTCCTTAATGACATCAACGGCGACCTGGTCACGCTGTACCGCGTCGTGCAGAACCACTTGGAAGAATTCGTGCGCCAGTTCAAATGGGCGCTGAGTTCGCGCCAGGTGTTCGAATGGCAGAAAATGACCCGCCCCGAAACCCTCACCGACATCCAGCGCGCCGCCCGTTTCTTCTACCTGCAGCACCATGCCTTCGCCGGCAGGGTCTCCTGTCAGACGTTCGGCACGGCGACGACTGCACCGGCCATCAATCTGTTGCGGATCGAGGAAAACCTCTCGGCCGCTTGGCAGCGTCTGTCTGGCACCTACGTCGAACACCTTCCCTGGCTTGAATGCGCTGAACGCTACGACCGAGCACACACCTTTCATTACATGGACCCACCTTACTGGCAGACCGCCGGGTACGGGGTCGACTTTCCGTTCGAGAACTACGAACGGATGGCCGACTTCATGCGCCGCTGCAAAGGCAAGGTGATGGTCAGCATCAACGATCATCTGGATATCCGCCGTGTATTCGAGGGCTTTCATTTCGAGACCTTGGACATTCGCTACACCACGACTAACCAGCGGCAGGGAAAGGCCGACGTCAGTGGCGAATTAGTGATCATGAATTGGGAGCCGGCGGCATTAGGTGGGCTGTTCTGATTACCAAAGCTGCAAACTGGCGAGCAAGGTAATCAACGTATTTAGAAAACGAATTGTCTCAATGTAGGCTATCAATAACAGTGGTCCGGTCATGTTTTTCACTCGTAGGTGTACGTCGCCTCAATTGTTGAGGTGGCGTGTTCTTATATGTGGGGCTGACGAGTGAGAACATACCGCCTAGTGAATAAGTGTGTCAAATAACTGCGAGTTTTTTTGAAATGTTTTTTGGGTGCGGTCGTGTTGTCGAGTGCTCATCTGTGCGGGGGATGGTTGAGTACGTAAGTGCGTAAGTGCGTAAGTAATAGGTGCGTAGCTACGAAGGCGCTGAAGCACCAAAGCACCAAAGCACCAGAGTGAAAAAGTGACATAGTTGAAAAAAGTGACAAAGTGACAAAGTGACAAAGTGACAAAAGTGACAAAGTGACAAAGTGACAAAGTGACGAAACAATAAAGTGACGAAACAACAAAACAACTAAACAACAAGGTGTTCAATTGCAAAGGTGAAAAGGGAGGTGTTTTGCGGATAATAAGATAATAAGATAATAAGATAATAAGATAATAAGATAATAAGATAATAAGATAATAAGATAATAAGATAATAAGATAATAAGATAATAATTCTTGGCGAGATGGCGGAAAGGTAGCGGGCTCGCAAGCTATTGGGTTTAGTTCGGCTTTAGTGTTTCGTTGACGGGGTAGCGCCCAATGGTTTGATGCATTGGGCAGGTCCTAGACCAGGTTGATTCTCACCCTTTAAAGCCTGGCAGGCCTTGTGCGATGCGCCAATCCTTCACAGTCTTTGTAACACCGGCTGGGGAGTTGTCCGCGCCTGGTTCCGGGTAGTAGATCAAGTCAGACCCTGCGGGATGCTGGCTGATTTTCTCGAAATGCAGCAGCAGCAAATCGGCTCGGTCATCTGTCTTCGCCTGAGCGTCCTCTTTCGCGAGTTCGGCCAGCAGCCCCATGAACTCTGCTTCGGTGTACTCCGTGATGCTATTTTTCGCGAGGTTATCTGTCATGGTTGGTCTATTCGTTCCGATGAATATCAATGTGGTTTTTTGGCGTGTTGACCCGCAGGTTGTCAACGTCATAAACGCCGCCGCCCTCTGAAACCTTGTCCAGGTGGTGCAGCTCGTAGGACAGTCTAGCCCCGGCCCGGTCTGCTTTTCTCACTCTCGGAGCCCTGCCTGTTCTCATACGGTCGACGTTCTGAGAGACGAATTGATCAGCCACCCCAGATGCCGAGACGGCTTCCCAGAGGGCAGATCGGAATGAGTCGAAGCTCTTGAAGTCACGTCCTCTTAGCGCATCAGCCACTTCTGTTGGAATGGGAACCCCCATCCCTGAACTCGCCCCAATCAACCATATACCCGCGATGTCTGCACCTTGGCCGGTGGCGGTGCCAGGTGTCTTTCGGACGTTCATCACAATGTAAAGCGGCTGCACTCCCGAGTCGGCCGGGAACACGAGGATGAAATCTTTGTACTCTGGCGGGTAGATTGGATTGACAATGATATTATCAGCCTGTTCGCTCGGCGGATAAATCCAGATTTGCGGGGATTGTGGTGCTCCCTCAAGCGGGGGGATGCCTGTTGTGCTGGACGGGTCAACGGCGGGCGTCCATATCAGCGTGACGCCATCACCAAAATCTGCCACTTGATGAGAGTCCTGAATCTCGAATTGGACCACAGGGATCATTTCCCACTCGCGGCGTTTCTGAGTGTTGTAGCCGTAACCCCTCAGGGTCCCATCGGCTTGTTGCTCGACGTGTAATCGAACGCGGGTTCGTCCTTGCTTGAGTGATTGCAGCTGCTGGTCGGTGTACAGGCTGCCATCAGCTAGGTTAGAGGGCCACAGCAATGCAACTATGCCTATCAAGAAACCAGCACCAACGCCGGCCGCAGCGGCGCCGGCGCCACTGGCAACGCTTGTTGTACCAGCTCCAGTCCCTGCTATCGCTGCCCCCGCCGTACAAAGGCCTCCGCAGGAGGCAGCGGCGGAGGCCATGGACATCCCGCCAATGGCCATGGAACCTAAGGCGGTGGGCAACGCACTGCCGCTGATCTTCTTGAGTTGGGTATTTCCCCCGGCGTCAGTGTCACGCCCGCCCAATATCGTGAAATTACCGTATTCACTGACGGCACTGGTGGGGATAAAGCCTGACGGATCGGTGTAGTCAATTATCCCGTCTGGCAGATTGCAGTTCTTGGTGAAGACACAGCCCGCTGTTGATTGCGTGGCGGTCTTGGGTTGGCTCGCGCGCTGATCTTCATAGGACTGCTGTCGGGCCAGCATGTCGTCGTAGGATTTTTGTAATGCGTCCCGTTCTGCCAATTCGGTGGCAGTCATGAATCGATAGGTGACGTGATGCCCGTCACCTGACGGTGGGTTCTTAACCCGTGGTATGTCCTTGTTGCCAGCCATGAGCGTCCCTGTCTCCTGAAACGAGTGGGCGCGACGTTACTTCATGTGGGCAGGAATGAATGTAGGACATATCCTAAACATGCCCTGAACATTCGGAGAATATGATCCAGCGCTGATTGCCTGGTGGCGTCAGACACGCAGGTCGCTTATTGGATTTATCAACTCCGGTCCATGATTGCGGACGTTGCCCACTGCTCGATCAACCTTGAACCACTCGAACGCCTCGGTTGGCTCGCCCTGGAGCAACACCATTTGCTCGGCGTGTTCTTTCGGCGTGCCTGGGTCAAGCCATTCGCGAGCCAGTTCCGGCGACAACGTCACTGGGCGTCTGTCATGGATGTCGACCATGCCACCTGCGCTATCAGCGGTGATGATCACGAAGCCGTCGTGCTCGCCTGGCGGGTGCTCTGCGTTGGGGTACTGGCCAATCGCGGCACACAGGATCGGTGCGCGGTCTTTCCGGCGAATGAGATAGGGCTGTTTCTTCGGCCCGCCTTCATCGACCCATTCGAACCAGTTGTTGATCGCAATGATTGCCCGGTGCGGCCAGATCGCGCGGAAGAATGGGCCGTGGGCGACTTTCTCTACTCGAGCATTGATCGGCGCGGCGCGGTCCTTGGCCCAGTGCGGCCGCCAGCCCCACCGCACCATGTCGGCGTGCAGGTATTGGCCTTCCTGGTGGAAGATCGCGAGCTGAGCGGTCGGTGCGGCGTTGTAGCTCGCGAAGGGTTGATCGCCGGTGTTATTGACCAGTGCATTGGGCATGCTCAGCGCCGCAACGAAGTCGTGGATGCCGTCGTACTGCGAAAGTCGTCCGCACATGGTCGCGTCCTCAGGTTAAATACTGAGCTTAGATGATCGTTTTTGGACCTGGGGTTAGGCCGTCTAGTAGCCCGCGAAGCCGTTCGACTTCCCGCTTGTAGCCTCGCGCTGTTATGCCAAGGTCGTACAGTTCCTTGCGAACGTGTGCGAGTTGTCCGGCCCGCTCCCGGAGATTGCTCATTGCTTCATCGCGTTGCGCCGATGCCTCGTCGTACATTCTCACAAGGCCGAAGATATTCTCCCGAGCGGTACGCAGTTGTAGATTCAGCTCTTGGACTTCGTTTTCCAGCATCAGCTTGTAATGGGTGATGGTTTCCAGTTCGGTCGGGCAGCCGAGCCAGTCCGACGTATCTTGAATTTCGAGAGGGTCCACGATCGCACCTTATTGACGCTGTATCTATATACAGTATCCGAGGCGGATGTATTACGCCTAGGTGGAAGCGACGAACAGAGGGGCGAGGAGTTCGGCAAGGAATGGCACTCTGTTTTCGAATGGGGCAAAAATGGGGCAAGTCGTACGCCAATCAATGCCACTTAATGCCAAACGAACAAATAGCGCCAGATGTCAAATGAGCCCTACATCCCTTTAAACACGGGGCTGTAGGGCTTTTACTCGGTAGTACTCCAGCACAATCGGCGTGTGGTGGGCAGGCTTTCAACCGTTATGGAATGAGGTGTCTTACATCTGCGAAGCTGATACCGGCCAGCGCGGCGCGGTTCGTATGAGGTGGATCACCAGGTAGTGAATAACCGAAGGGGTATCCCTCGTGCGCGTTCTTGAACGCGAGAAAACAAATGTCTTGTTGGTGATCATTAATCAGGGCGCGGGCTTGTTCTTCACTGAGCCCAGGTGTCCGCAGCAGAACATGGAAGGTCTCTTCTTCAGTGCCCGAAGTGAGACAGAGGTAGCCGTCCTCGCCCAGTGATTGGATAAGTTCAATCTTTGAAGGCGGATGAGGTGTCAACAAATGCTCAATGCTTTCGAGCGGCTGAAGACCCAACTGGTATTCAATGATTAGTCGGGTATGGCGTCCATTGGTGCCATAGCCTCCTGTCAGCCTGTCAACGTTTTTAACGATCTGGTCAATCGACACGCCCTCGTCTCGCTGGAATATTACCCACTGGCTTTCGGTTGTTCCTGGACGGAAAGGGTTTCTTAAGTTGACAGCCTTCTGCATACAAACCTCCGGTGTTCGTCAGTTCACGTTTGGGAGCTGAGACTACCATCTTCGCTGATTTGTTAGCTCCGGGTATGCAGTGAATATTGTGCTGATCAGCCGACAAGACGCGGCGATGATTCGGAGGACTGTGCGTGTGCGGCCTGGTGTCTGTTCAAAACTCTGGCGTCTGCGAAAAACAGAAACAGACACCTTAACAGACACCTTGTTGACGTGGGGTAGGCTGGAGGCCTTGAAAACAGTGGAGCGGGTGAAGGGAATCGAACCCTCGTTTTCAGCTTGGGAAGATGTTGACTGTATACGCGTCTTCAGCTATTCCATGCGCGTATTTTTTTTACAAGCGCAGTCACCTGCTCTTCCAGTTCTGGGCGAAATGACAGGTTTTCTTTGGTCAGATACTCTGCGTATGCAAAAGCTTTGCTATGTTTGTTGGTGTAGTCTTTCGCGCTCGATATCTTATTGGTCCTGAGATAGTCTTGGATCGCTTCATATTCCCCTATCTGTGAAAGCGCAGTTTTGCCGTGTGCCTCTTCGAAAGCTTCCTTAGGTATGTAGTTCTCAATTTCCTTGCAACGAGTAACCCAAACAATTGCTCGCGTATCGGCCACTTCTCTAATAAGCTGGGCTACACGCGGTTTTAGAGATCCGCTCGAATTTTTTCGATCACTATCGCAAACGAATGCGAAGTTTCGATTTATTCTAAAGGCATTTACGGCTTCTCTCGTTTCACTATCTGCTAATCGAGCGTCAATGTTCGCAAGCACGCTTCCTCCGTAAAATACAAACTGATAATGCCGCCCTTCGCTGAGTTCGTCATTACTCCATAAGTCGATCCATTTTTTTAGAAATACACGGTCTGATGGGCCTTCTACCCAGATTAATCCGTTTGCTTGTAGTAAATCGCTCGCTCGCACCCCAAGATCATCTAATACTCCGTGGCCGACAGCATCTCCTGTATAGGTATTACCTATAACACCGTCTTCGCCTCGCGTTACATGTAGAATCTGTGAGTGTTCTGAGTGTCCAAAAATATCGATTGCAACATTTGAATGTGTCGTAAGAAAAATATGACAGTTATTTACGAGTGCGAATTCCTCTAGGTAAATGAACAGGTTTCTCTGTAGGGCGGGGTGAAGGTTGTTTTCAAGCTCTTCTAATGAAAATATGTAATGTTCTACTGGCCTATTTTCAAAGTTTGGGCGTATTAATAGGTTAAGCAAAGTAAGTATTACCGTTTTAAGACCGCTTCCTGATGCAGATAAAGCAATCGGGCCTTTGCTAACTTCGCCTAAGAATATCTCCCACTGGTTTGAGTTCGAATGGAAGCGTGTAGTTATTTCATTGAATACAATATCAGGGGAGAAAATTTTATTAAGAGCTGTGAGAAAGGTGTTCTGGATCAAAGATCTTTCGAACCCTACGTGTTGGAGGTATTTATGGATAATTTTCGTTGCACCTATGCCGCCGCTTGAAAGCGACACGCTATCGTCTATGCTCTCAGGGCTTATATCTCGGTCTGCATCGAGCTTTATATGCTTGAGGGAGCGTAATGCTGAAGTAGGGCGTATGCCAGATATGTATCGCAGTTCTATTTGTGAGCCTGTTGCATTTGTGGCTACAAATTCCCATGTTTTTTCGGCTATTTCTTTCCATGTGAAAGAGGCACCAACAAACTTTGCTCCATGGTCTTCCCAGTGGTCGCCGCCCAATTCACCTCTGGATGTGTTTGGTTGAAATACTTGCATTAATGATTTGTCATCTAACGGTTGCGTCATTTCAACTGATGAAGCGATGTCAACATAGTCAGTGCGGTCTTTGCACAAGAAATCCAGTGCGTGTAGCAGTGCTGACTTTCCGATATTGTTTCGACCGACTATAACGTTGATTGGTTTTATAGTGGTAAAGCCAGCGCCGGTAGGGCCGAAACTTTTGTAGTTTTTAAGATGAAAGCCTGTGTCTATAGTCATGTGGTGCCCTCCTGGCGCTATCGCACTTGTACCTGCAATCCCGGTAATGGACTACCCATTCACTTATCAGGGTGCACCGGAAGTTTTTTCTGCCAAGCTGCTTTATTACCCGCGCGTCCGGGTACCTGCTCCAATTGATCCCTATCTCGAAGTCTATAGAATACTTCTTTCATAGTGTTTTCGGATTTGATTCCCGTGATATCACGACCTATTCCATTACTGATTTCAGGGTTTTTTTCCAGATACTCCATAACTAGCTGCTCGGGTGAGCCAAGACTTTCATGTCGTAACGTTACGAGTACGGAGTTCTCTTTTTCTTGGATGATTGGTTTCTTAAGGCGAAGTTTGTTCATTGCCTCGAAGGTTGTTCGTAATCCTTCGCCCACGTCTTTGTTTGGTGGGTTTTTGAATTTATTTATTAAGCGGACAATTTTTGGATTTCTTGCAAATTGGGTTTTGGTTGCAGTGTCTACAGTAACGTGCCCGGGAAGCCTGCCAGGGCTTTCGATTTCAATACGATTATCAAATATTCTAACCTGTACGTCTGACGCAATGCTGTAGTCTCGATGTAATACTGCATTGGTCAAAACTTCATGAAGAGCCTCGTCAGGGTACTCAATTTGCTCCAAGCCCTCTGGTCCCAATTTTTTGATTCCTTCTACAAGCTTTTTGCATGTATCAACGGAATCATAAATTAAATCGTATAAAGGCCCTTCTACTGTCATTGGATCAAAAGCTAGAAAGTCCCTCTCTCCACCATCTTTAGTCTGATAACGAAGGATTTTTACTGCTGAGCGCTTTGGAAGTATGGCTTGCGGTAAATCAGAATAGAGTAGAATTGCGGCTACCGAGGGTCTTTTTTCTTCAGCGACACGTTGTTTGGTGAGCCATTCTTCAGGCTCGGAGGATGGTAATACATTTATTAAAAATTCTAAAATTGCAAGCGAGTTACTTACTTCTTCAATTTTTGCATTCGTCAATTCATCTTCAAAGGATTTTATACCTTTATCATATTTAAGACGTTCTATCGAAGCGTCCCCGTCCACTGGTAGGTTTTGTGAGCTCCTACGGACATAAACCTTGCCGTTGGATGCACAAAGAATCTCTTGTGTTTTGAATAGTGTAAGGTGCAAAACAATTCCATTCGCTCCATCAGACAAAAGGAACTCTGCGGAATAATGATTTCCAAGGGGGCTCATTGCTTCTAAAACTTGGAAGAAGGCATTGGCCTGCTCTTGATCTGCGAACCCACGCCAAGTTCGTTGCTTTCCATTTAATCCTTCGACCTCCTCGACGCCCAGGAAAATCTCACCACCGCTAGTATTGCAGAACGCCACTATGGTTTTTGTCAGACTGGCAGGTGCTATGTCGACGCTTTTGAGGTCGATAAAGTGGCTCTCCTCTACGCTCAGTAGAGAGGCGTGTTGGACAACAGTTAGTGCTCGAACGGGGATGGCCATAGAGGAGTGCACCCTTAAAAAGAACGATCATACAACTAATCTAGAGAGAATTGCGCAGGACCGAGAGCTCGCTAAATTCAGCGAATGGAGTGCTTAGTATAGACCTATGGGCATGGACGATTTTTTGCGGAGGCTCTGTCCTTTTCACGTCGCGTCTGATCAACCGAGGTGCCCCACGCTTCAGGCTAAATGAAACGAAGGAACGTGTTGTTAAAATGAATATTGACCATCGCTAGGATTACCGGCTGCGATCCTGAAATGGCATCGAAGAGGCTTAGCCGGCGCTCGAACCCTTGAGCTTGGCCAGGCCCTGTTTGATGTAGCCGGCGTTTTCTCCAATCGTTTGCAGTGCCCCACGGACATTTTCCCCCGCCTCTGGAGCCCCCTGCTGTTCGACATGAAGTGTCAGTTCCATCAAAGCTGCTTCCAGGGCCAGCTGGTTGGCATACATCCTCTCCAGCACATCCGACAGCGAATAATCACCCGGCATGGTGTCGACCTTTTTCGGGAAAAAATACAAGCATAGTACCGGTAGTGCCCTTGTCAGGCAGGAATCGCGGGTTGCTTAGAAATTGCTACAAAGCGAAGAGACTACGGCGGATTAGCCAAGCTGGCTGGTGCGTTGGAGGAGGGCTACGCCCAATCCATCATCGGCGCCACACTGAACCGTCTGGATAGTTCAGGGCTTGTGTTTGCTGGTCTGGAGTGCGTATTTGGCAGCATTTCGGTCTACGTGTTTTCAGCATGTTTTAGGGCGTTTTCGGGCGTTTTTTGCATGTTGGTGGTACGGCGTACCACTTCCAAACTGACGCATACCACTTTCAATATGGCGACTATCAGGGCAAGAAAACTCGCGGATGGGGCTGTGAGCTACACCGCTCAGATCCGCATCAAGCGCGACGGAGTGCAAGTCTACCAAGAGCGCCGGACCTTCGCCCGAAAACAGGCAGCTCAGGCATGGGCGCGAAGCGCGGTGCTGAACTGGATGAGCCTGGACATGATCACTCGCTATCTGGAGGAAAATGGAGAAAGCGCGGCCGCTTGGGAAAACAAGGCGAGCCACGCTAAACGCCATTTCAGAATCAGACTTTAGAAAGTTGCACGATTCCTAGGTGAAAGCAGCAGTTGGTTGATTACGCACTTTGGCGTATGAGCAAAGCAGGCGGCGGGGTTCAACCGAGGCGACAAGGATGATGGCGGTACTTGACGACATCAACGAGAGGTGGGGAAAAGGTACGCTTCGTGCCGCCAGTGTGCCGAGAAATCCGGACTGGGGCATGCGGCGGGAGATGTTGAGCCAAAGCTATACGACCCGAATGGATCAATTGTGGACGGTGAGCTGTAGGTAGTTGACGGTCTGCTTTCGGGCAAAATCAGCCGTTCAATGACACCTGTCGAACTAGAGGCGATTCAGTAAAAGGATTAGCTCTGGCGATAACGCGGAGGTCGCCAATTTGCTGCAATTCTTGCTACGTGTATCGTGAGTTGCCAAATTGTCGAATATCTTCCAATACTCCTCTGATAGGAACTGTTTGTGATGGATCTTCAATTAACTCAATAAAGAGCTCATAATCAGGGACTACCTCTTTGAGATATTTTTCGACTAGCGCTTTGAGTGCTATTCGAGCTTGCTGATCGGTTAACGTTTATTCTGCGACAAAACAGCTGCCCCCCATTTAACTTTCAAGGTGTATTCAAGCTTTTGCTTCTGATCGACTCCTTCTCGTCATCACTGGTCAAGAGTCGTCAGATGCGATAATTCAGATGTGTCTACGGAGTTAAAGGGGCTATTTACGTTTACCTCTGTTTGCATTTTTCAAGCTCGTTTTGGCTTTTCAATGTCGTAGCTACGCCTAGCCGATACTTGCAGTACTGAATGACCAGCTGCCGCTCCGTCTCGCTTAGCTCACTCAAATTTTTATCATCTGATTCGTAAACGAAAATATTTTCAAACTTTATCTGAAATGTCGGGCTTTTCTTGATGAAGAATACTTTTTCCGGATAGGCATCCTCCATCTTTTCGTAAAAACCTATGTAAAGGACGACGACAAGTGTGATTGGGAAGATGATAAGCAGCGATTTCATGATGAAGGTGGCCGCAAAAGTTTGGTTTTGATTCGAAGGTTTCTCATTCCAATATTACCAGGGCAAATTTTTCCTTCGCCAGCTTGCATTGGGGAATTCACGGTGTCCGCCTAAAGTTGTCACCCTGAAAACGCTGGTCAGGGCCTGAATCAAGGTCAGAAGGTGTCGATTTGTATTGCAGGAATTTTCTGGTCCATGTTGCCGTTGATGCTTTCAAGACCCTGGCGAGCAAGAGTAACCATATCGCCACCTTCTTCGGCAGTTGTCAGGTTTCCTAGCAAGCTGGTCTATATCATTGATGCTATTTCAGGAACCACCTCCCACCTCTCCGCTGCACCGCGCACGCAAGTCCATATCATTGATGCCATTGCAATCGCTGCTGCGGCCGCTCTGCTTAGCACCGCAATAGGCTCGCCGGTCCATATTATTGATGCTATTGCAAGAACCACCTCCCACCTCTCCGCTGCACTGCGCACGCAAGTCCATATCATTGATGCCATTGCAATCGCTGCCGCGGCCGCTCTGCCTGGCACCGCAATAGGCTCGCTGGTCCATATCATTGATGCCATTGCAAGAACCACCTCCTACCTCTCCGCTGCACTGCGCACGCAAGCCCATATTATTGATGCCATTGCAATCGCTGCCGCGACCACTCTGCTTGGCACTGCAATAGGCTCGCTGGTCAAGATCATTGATGCTGTTGCAACCGGCAAACGCGTAACCGCTGAACATCAACAACATTGCAAGAATCAGTTTCATTTAACACTTCCTTGGGCTTGCCAGGACACAGCCTGGCGCTGGGTGATCCTGTTTCAATAAACATCAGGGCACGCTATCAAATTGACATCATTTGAGGAAAAAGTTCCGGAAGCGGATTGAGGGTTTCTGCAGATCAGCTGAACGTCGTCCTAATTTCACAATCACTCGATTACGGCAAGCCATGGAAACGCTGATTGTCCTGTTTAGCGGGTTTGGCTACTGAGTTCCGCTCCTCCTATACAAATCCTACCGGTGGTCGAATTGCTTCGAGCGTCCGCCTTGGGTCGATTCTGTTGAAAAAGTCGGTCTGCCCAAACTGCCTAATCATTCACTGATGAAAACGCCTTTTTGCACGCTGCTACGTGAAATCCGAGTCCGGAAGCCTTTGCCAAAAGTAAAGACTTCAATCTCGGGCGCGTACTTTTCCGATGCGCAAACCATGGCCGACTTTTTCAACAGAATCGGTCTATTGCTGCCAGCAAGCGCAGCTATGAACACATCATCATTGGGATTGCCGGGCGCCCTAAAATGACATAGAGGAGGCTTAGCCGATATTCGAAATACCTGTATCCGGATTCACGTGAATCTGTTCCAGGGTTTCTACGACTTTACTGAAGTACCTGGTAAGGACGGCTGAGGAGGCTTTTCAAAAAATGACCGCTTCAGCGACGGCCGTAGCTGCTTTTTTTGCTCAAGGAAAGGCCCTCATAAATACCAAAGTCTCGAACGCCTATCACCGCGTATAGATAAAGGATGACTAGCAGGAATAAGGAACATCGTCATAAAGCCTAAAAAAAACTGTCAGTTATTACAGTAGATCCTTTTAGCGAATGATTGGAATATTGACGCTTCTTTTCAACGTAACAGGAGCCACAACATGGCTCAGATTTCAGACGATGAATTGAGGGCTTTTCACGCCACACTCAGTGCTCTGCCGTCGTCTGAACGGCAGCGAGTATTGGATTACTTAAATGGGAAAGCAGGATTAGTGACTCCAGGCGATATCTCGAAAGTGCAAACAAATATAAAAACGATGGTCGCACAAGTTAAGCGTTATCAATGATAGGGCTTAAGTTGTATTTGATCGTTTTGGAATTTTAGAAAACCCGCCTCTCGGCGGGTTTCAATTATAACGAAGCCGCCCAGGCGAGTTTTGATCAGGATTGGGCTTGTGGGGCTTGGGTCCGTCTATGGATGACCGTTGAAGCATCAAGCAAGACAAGGGGTAGAGCGCCTATTTCATCGAAAACTCGTTCTACCTGAACCAATACTGTCGGCTGGCGAAGTTTCATAATCTTTATCCGTCTCCCCGCCTAGGATGATCATTCAAGGTGCTACTGCTGCGCTCCCAGCCCACAGGAAACTGAAAAATGATCTCGAACCTGTTCAAAATCGTGATGATCGCCGGTGTTTTGCTGTTGAGCGCTTGCTCGGGCGTCAGCACCAGCAGTTGTTATTCAGAAGACTGTCAATCCTATGACGGTCACAGCGCAAACAATCCCAACCAGTTGAAGTTTGGGGGGAGTGCGATTGGCAACAGTTTCAGCGAATACAGTTCCGGGTTGTTACATGACAACTGAGGCATCGCGCAACACTGACAATTGCGTCGGCCTACTTGCCCAGTAACTTCAGGCTGTAGATTGCCGGCGCTTGGTTATGCACAGGTGTGCAATTATCTGCTCCGCACGGTCCGCCGATTGATGAACGAGGCTATCTACTTGCGCACGGTCCCTTTGGAGGCCGAGGCCACCGTGCCGCTGCCGCAATTGATGTACGAAGAAGACCTCAACCAGCGCTGATCCGGATAGTACGAAAACAACAACTGACCATCCTTCATCGAATCAATCAGCCGATGCGCAATCGCCGGTCTTACCGCAGGGCAACCAAGGCTTCTGCCAATCCGGCCATTCGCCCGAGCCAGTACCGGGCTGACATACGGCGCGCCGTGAATCACGATCGCCCGATCCAGGGCGTTGTCATTGAAACCGGGCTCCAGTCCTTCCATGCGCAACGAGTATCCGTTCTGCCCGACGTAACTTTGCTGGGTGCGATACAGGCCGAGGCTGGTGGCGAAGCTTTCATTCTGATTTGAGAAATTGACCGCCATGTTCTCGCCACTGTTGCGACCGTGGGCGACCAGTTCATGAAACAGCAACTTGCGCTTTTTTAAATCGAACACCCATAAACGTTGTTCGGTCGAAGGCAGTGAATAGTCGATGACTGCGAGTCTTTGGACAGGCGCGGCGCCTTGAGCGATGCTGCATTGTGACGCGCGTACAGCGAGGTTGATGACTTTGGCGTTAGCACCCGGCGCTGCTTTGACGAGGGCGGCGGCGAGCGAATCGGCGTAGGCTGACGGTACGGACATTGCAGTCAGTAACAGGGCCGTTATCGAAATGCCAAAACGTAGTAGCGCCATATAGATGTCTCATGATGTTAATTTCGAGTCTAGCAGTGCGTGGGAAGCTAGCCGTTGAATGCGGGAGATTAAGGGTTATTCATGGTGCAACTCACAAGGTTATTCGTCATAAGTCGCCTGCTTTTTATAGGCTTTCTGATCAGCGGTGCAGCAGTCGGCGAAACTTCGTCGATTGAGCCGGTAATTGCGCCGAGCATCGGTATGGACGCTGCGGCGGACGACAACGTCGCTCAGGCGATTCAGGCCAGCTTTGCCCCTCTGAAAACCGCATTTCCGCCGCTGCTCACGGCAAAGCGCCATCAGCGGGTAGATGTCAGCCGGCTGGTCATGGATTTTTATACCCACCGCGCCTATCGCGCGGCGTGGAGCAATGAAAGTGATGTCGCCCAGCTGATCCAAAGCTTGAACGACACACAGATAGACGGCCTGATCCCGGCGGACTTCCATATCGACGAAATCGTCCGCACTCAGCCCTCGATGCAGGCATTGGCCGCCTCGCCCGAGCAACGGGCAGCGTTTGATATCGCCACCACGCACACCTTTCTCACGGCGCTGCTGCAATTGCGGCGCGGCAAGGTCGACCCTTCGCGTCTCGACATCCACTGGAATTTTGACTCGAATGGGATCGATCCCCGTGACGACGTCAATGCCTTCTTCGCTGCACTCGACAATCACGACGTGGCCAGCGCCTTTGCTCAGGCGCCGCCGCAAGAGGCGGTGTACGTAGGCTTGCGCCAGGCGTTGGCGCAACTGCGCGGCATTCGTGATCGGGGCGGTTGGCCGAAAGTGGTGGTAGACCACTCGCTCAAGCCTGGCATGGACGAGCCGGCTGTCGCGCAGCTGCGCGCGAGGATGGTTGCGGCAGGTTTCCTCGATCCGCGATTGATCCATGGCACCAAGTACGACGGTGCGCTCACTGCTGCGGTGAAGAAGTATCAGGACGAGCAATACCTGAATGCGGATGGCATGGCCGGGGCAACCACCTTGGCGGCGTTGAATGTGCCCGTCGACGCGCGCATCGACCAGGTGCGGGTCAATATGGAGCGGGCCCGTTGGCTGCTTTATAAGCTGCAAGGCACTTTCGTTATTGTCGACATTGCCGGCTATAAGGTGGCGATGTACCGCGATGGTCAGCCGATCTGGCGCTCCCGGGTGCAAGTGGGCAAGACGGCTCGCAATACGCCGATCTTCCAGGCGCAGATTACCTACATCACGTTTAACCCGACCTGGACCGTGCCACCGACGATCCTCAAGGAGGACGTGCTGCCGAAGATTCATGCCAATCCCGGGTACCTGGCGGCCAACCGCATCCGCGTCATTGACCGCGAAGGCAATACGCTCGATCCCTCGACTGTGGACTGGAGCAACCCGCGCGGCATCAGCCTGCGTCAGGATGCAGGGCCGGAAAGTTCGCTGGGGCAGGTGGTGATCCGCTTTCCCAACGACTACGCGATTTACCTCCATGACACGCCCCACCGCGAGTTGTTCGCCAAGACCGTGCGGGCAACCAGTTCCGGTTGCATTCGGGTAGAAAATCCGCTGCAACTGGTGGAGCTGCTGTTCAACGACCCGATCAAATGGAACAGCGCCGGCATTCAAAAGCAGCTGGCCAACGGCAGGACCGAGAACATTCGGTTGCCGGTGAAAGTGCCGGTATTGTTGGCGTACTGGACGGTGGATTTGGGCAGCGATGGGCGTGTGGCGTTTAAACCGGACGTGTATGACTACGACGCTCCGGTGTTGCGCGCGTTGAATCGACCTTCGCCAGCGCCGGTGCTGGATTTACACGCCTCGACAATGGCGGTCGGTGCGGGTCAGCAATAGGCGTCGGCCTCAAAAGGACGATTGCCGCTGGGCACGCCCGTAGACTAAGCTCACAAAAAATAAGGGTTTATGGGCATTCGCCCACGCCTGCCCTTACAGGACGAGCTTTTTGCCTATCCCTCTTCACGACCCGCACCATGCCCCCGGCGGCGCTTTGAAACGATTACCGTTGCTCAAGGCGACGGTGCTGTTTATTGCCACGGTGTGCCTGTGTCTCTGTGGTTTGCTCTATTTGCAGCTCGAACAGTCGCGTCGCCACGATCTGGAAGAAGCGCGAGTCGCGTCCTCAAACCTGACGAGGGCGATGGCGCAGCAGGCCGAAGACACGTTCATGAAAGCCGATCTGGTGCTGACCAGCCTGGCGGACTGGATTCAGGCGGACGGCTATGGCCCGGATCAGCAGCAACGCTTGCAGAAAACCTTCTCGCGAAGGGTGTTGGCGCTGAGCCAATTGCACGGAATTTTTCTATTCGACAAGCAGGGCCAGTGGATCGTGACCTCGTTCGTGGACTTGCCACGAGGCTCGGGCACGGCAGATCGGGAGTATTTCAAGTTTCACCAGCAGAATGTGTCTTCCGTCGCGCACATCGGTCCGGCGATCCGCAGTCGGCAGAATGGCGAATGGATCATTCCGGTGACCAAGCGAATCAATGACAAGGACGGCAATTTCCAGGGCGTGTTGCTGGCCGGGATCAAAATGTCCTACTTCGATCAGTTCTTCAAAAGCTTCAGCATTGATGATCAAGGCTCGATGTTTTTGGGGTTGACCGATGGCACGTTACTGGCGCGACGGCCGTTCGTGGAATCGCTGATCGGCACGTCTATGGCCAAGGGCGAGATTTTTCAGAAACTCTTGCCCAAAGCGCCCACCGGCACTGCGATGTCGCGCTCGCTGGTGGATGGCGTGGTCCGGTTGTATGGCTACAGGCAACTGGAGGGCTATCCGCTGGTAGTGTACGCCGCATCTTCCCGGGATGCGATTCTCAAGGAGTGGTACGACACCGCCTTCCAATCCAGCGTGATCGTGGCACTTGTGGTGCTGGGCATCGGATTGTTTGGTTGGGTGTTCATCCATCAAGTACGTGACGGCGGGCGGATCGAGGCTGATTTGCGCAAGGCTCAGGAAGCGCTCGAGCTGATCGCGACCCACGACAGCCTGACCGGTCTGGCGAACCGTCGCCTGTTCGAGCGGGCGCTGGATATCGAGTTTGGGCGCGGTGCTCGCCAATCGACGTATTTGAGCCTGATCATGCTCGATATCGATTTCTTCAAACGTTACAACGACGCTTACGGCCATGTGGCGGGCGATCACTGCCTGGCCGAGGTGGCTCGGGCGCTGAAGAGTTGTTGTCATCGCAAGGCCGACCTGGCCGTTCGCTACGGTGGCGAAGAGTTCGCGGTGTTATTGCCCGACACCGACATCCACGGTGCACTGGCCATAGCCGAGCAAATCCGTCGCAGCGTCATGGGCAAGAACATCACCCACAGCGGTTCGCCCACCGGTTACGTCACGGTCAGCCTGGGCTGTTACGCGTTTGTGCCGACGGGCCGCGACAGCATCGAAGTATTCATCCAGCGCGCCGATGCCGCGTTGTATCAAGCTAAACATTCGGGGCGCAATCGCTCGGCGGTATTGTCCCTGGAGGGCGGTGTCGAGGCGCTGATGCGTTCGGACCGCTGAGGCGTTTTGCACAGAGTAGTTATCCGCTGACGCCCAGGCGCTCAGCGGCCGACGATTTCCCGTCATCGGCCGCTTTTCTGCGTTCAGCCGCCTGTGCCGCCGCCGGCTCCGCCCGTTCCGCCGCCCGCAGAACCGGTGCCGCCGCCAGCGCCGGAACCCGAACCACTGGCACCGCCGTTGGTGCCGGTGCCGGAACCTGAACCGCCCGAACTGCTGCCACCCGAGGGCGCGCCAGGGGTGTTGTCGGGCGGCATGGTCGAGCCGCTGGTCGCTCCGGATTTGGTACCGGTCGCATCGGCGCCATCACCGGAGGCCGCGAACGTGGCCACGGAAGCGGCGGATAGCAACGCCGCCAGAAACAACGAAGT
The DNA here is from genome assembly GCF_050280905.1 of Pseudomonas sp. NPDC086278. Taxonomy (NCBI): domain Bacteria; kingdom Pseudomonadati; phylum Pseudomonadota; class Gammaproteobacteria; order Pseudomonadales; family Pseudomonadaceae; genus Pseudomonas; species Pseudomonas sp. NPDC086278. The sequence continues at coordinate 1,747 of NZ_JBNNWE010000082.1, read as the reverse complement.
GATTTTGGTGTTCATCAGGATGCGTCTCCCAAAAGTGAGTCGTTACCTGATGTTGGTGTGGGGGGCGGGGCGGATGGTGCCAGTTGGATGACGAATGGTCGAAAGCGAGGCGTTATTTGAAATCAGTCAGCAGAAACTGGGTGTTTTGTTTTAGATAAGCCTCTACGTCAGCCAGTGATTGAAAATGCTCGCTGGCCGTTGTTTCGTGAGCGGCGCCGGTCGTTTTCATGATGTTGAGTTGGTAGCGCGCGTCGCCACCCGTCACTGTTGCAACGTATTTGACAGGGGTGCCGTTTTCATCGGACAGCAGGGTCATCGACAGTGAGGCGTTCTCCAGCGTTTTAGCCTGATCCTCTTTCAACCGTTTGCTGCGTTTAGCGTAATCACGGGCTTCGAGGGCGCCCGTGATTACCATGGCAACACCGACCAGTTGCAGCGCGAGCGTCGTTTTGTGCCTGCCCGATCCATACACTTCGCCAAACCAATGACCCAGTTGAGTAATGAGGTCGTCCATGTCGTTGCAGTCCTTAGCGGGGCCTGTATTCGGCCAGTTTCTTTTCCAGGCCCTGCCGAACCTGCGGCCACTCTTCATCAATGATGCTGAACCGTACCGAGTTGCGCTTGCGCCCGTCCGGCATGATCCGTTCATGGCGCACGATGCCTTCCTGTTGTGCGCCGAGCCGCAGAATCGCGTTGCGCGACGTCTGGTTGTTTTCGTCGGTGGTGAATTGCACCCGCACGCAGTGCAGCTCGTCGAAGGCGTATCGCAGCATCAGGTATTTGGCTTCGGTGTTGACGAAGGTTTTTTGCCAGCGCGCGCAGATCCAGCTGCTGCCGATTTCCAGTTTGCGGTTGAGGCGATCGATCTTCCAGAAGCGCGTGGAGCCGATGATTTCACCGGTCTCTTTGAGCACGATGGCAAACGGCAGAACCGTTCCGGCATCGCGGCCGTCGAGGGCTTTTTTCAGATAGCTGTCGACCGTGGTCGGGGAGGGCACGACGGTGACGGTCAGGTTCCACAATTCGCCATCTTCGGCGGCGTGGACCAAGGCGTCGGCATCGGCATATTGCAGCGGCCGCAGGGTGATTCCGTCACCTTCCAGAAGAGTGTGCATGGCGTGGATGATCTCGGCGGGCAGTCGGTTGGATCGGGGGGGTATTACGCCGCACTTTGCTGACGCAGTGCAACCACCGAAATGTGCAGGTGTCACACACTCAACACCTCGCTGCCAGGGCGCTCGACTGATGAAGAATTTGCGAATTGCCACCTTCAATGTCAACGGTATGCGCGCTCGCTTGCCGAATGTACTGGCATGGCTCGAGCGAGAGAAACCGGACATCGCCTGTTTGCAGGAACTCAAATCGGTGGACAGCGCGTTTCCCGCCGCCGAACTTGAGGCCGCCGGTTACGGTGCGATCTGGCAAGGGCAGTCATCGTGGAACGGCGTGGCCATTCTGGCGCGGGATGCGCAGCCGCTGGAAAGTCGTCGCGGTTTGCCGGGCGACGACAGTGATACCCATAGTCGGTATCTCGAAGCGGCGGTGCACGGGATTCTGGTGGGGTGTCTGTATTTGCCCAATGGCAATCCGCAGCCGGGGCCGAAATTTGACTACAAACTGGCGTGGTTCGAGCGGCTGATTGCCTATGCCAAGGATTTGCAGCGCAGCGAACACCCGGTGGTGCTGGCGGGCGACTACAACGTGGTGCCCACCGATCTCGATATTTACAACACGCGCTCCTGGCTCA
>NZ_JBNNWE010000081.1:13777-27732 GCF_050280905.1 Pseudomonas sp. NPDC086278 | reverse complement strand
TGCTTCAAGCACCGCGGACTCACAGCTTGCCATCCACCCCTCTCACCCCAAAGTTTATCCCCTGCCCAAGACACAAGCGGGCTTGCCCGCGAAGGCGATTCCGAAGGTGATGCCGTTGTACGAGAAAGCTCCGAAGTCTTGAGTCGAGGCGGCTGACGCCTTCGCGGGCAAGCCCGCTCCCACATTGGACCGCGTCCGTCTGGACAACTCGGTCACCTGTGGGAGCGGGCTTGCTCCGGGCGGCGTTCCGACGAAGAACGGTCACTCGGTGCTACAGACTAAACCGCGTCAAACCCAGCCGCTGCTCTGCATCGCCTTGTACACCGCGACAATCGCCAGCACCAGAAACGCCGACGCCGCCAGCCGACGAATCAACGTCAATGGCAATTTGTCCGCTGCAAAGTTACCCGCCAGCACCACTGGCACGTTGGCAATCAGCATGCCGGCGGTGGTGCCGATGATCACCAGCCACAAGTCCGGGTATTGCGCAGCCAGCATCACCGTGGCGACCTGGGTTTTGTCGCCCATTTCGGCCAGGAAGAACGCAATCAGCGTGGTCAGGAACGGGCCGAATTTGCGGGCGGTGCTGGCTTCGTCGTCGTCCATCTTGTCGGGCACCAGCGTCCACAGCGCGGTCGCGGTGAAGCTCGCGGCGAGGATCCAGTGCAGCGTCGCATTCGAGAAGAAACTGCCGAACCAGGCGCCTACCGCACCGGCTGCCGCGTGGTTGGCCAGAGTCGCGGCGACGATGCCGGCGATGATCGGCCAGGGTTTGCGAAAGCGAGCCGCGAGAATCAGCGCGAGCAGTTGCGTCTTGTCGCCGATTTCGGCCAAGGCAACGATGGCGGTGGGGACGAGAAGTGAATCCAGCATCAGGGTTTTCCTAAGGGGCGGGTCGACACGGCTATGACACGTACAGCCTTCCCGCCCCGGGTAAGGTGTTCGTGTCATAGGTCTTGTCAAACCCTGCGATCCGTCTGATGCGGACGCTTGGGTCGCATACGCCATGGTCTGAGGACCAAGTATGTTGACGTATGCCGGACGAGCATGGCGCTCGTGGGAGACTACTCCCCTAGGACGGAGCGGATTCTGCCTAGGCAAAATCCGTTAGGCAAGCACTTATTTATCAGCCGCGTTTGGCCCGATAGATTCTGAAACCCTGACCTTCGGCCTTGATTGCACAGATGCCCAAGTGCTCTTCGATCAGCGGTTGATACTTCAGGAAGCTGTTGGCGACCAAGCGCAGTTCGCCACCGTTTTTCAGATGTTTGGCTGCTTTTCGCAGCAAGTTCTCGGTAGCGAAATAGTCGGTATGCACGCCGACATGGAACGGCGGGTTGCTCAGGATCGCGCTCAAACCCATTGGTGCGGCGTCGATGCCGTCACCGGTGATCACCTCGGCTTCCAAGCCATTGGCGGCCAGGGTCAGGCGACTGCTGGCGGCGGCAAATGCGTCGACGTCGAGCAACGTAACTTGATTGTGTGGGTAACGACGCTTCACGGCTGCGCCCAGCACGCCGGCGCCACAACCGAAGTCCAGCAAATGACCGCTCGGCAACTTGTCCAGGTGTTCCAGCAACAACGCGCTGCCGCGATCGAGTCGACCGTGACTGAACACGCCTGGCAGGCTGATGACTTTCAGCGGGCCTTCAGCCAGCGGCAATTCATAGGTCTGCGCCAGGCTTTCCAGCGACTTGGCTTCCGGCGCATTGGCCACGGTGACTTGCCAGAGCTGGCAATGCCGCGCGCTGTCGAGCTTGCGCGGCTTGCCGAACGGGTTCAACTGCTTGGCCGCGCCCTCGATGCCGCTGCGTTTTTCGCCCACCAGGTACAACTCTCGACCCGCCAGGCGCGAAGCCAGGGCGTTGAGGATGTAATCGGTCAGGTCCTTGGACTTGGGCAGAAACACCACCGCCGCCCCGAATTCGCGCTCGGGCGCATTCACGCCAAAGTGGCTGCGCTCGGCAAAGCGCGCGTCCAGCGTGGCTTGATCACCGGCATGCCAGCACCAGCCATGGGCCTGGGGCAGACGCCCGAGCAAATCGTCGGCGGGCAAACCGGCCAGCAGCACCGAACCCTGGAATAACTCGGGCTGACGAAGCAGTACTTCACTGCGCGGATCCATAACTGCTCCTGTGAAAAAAAGTGCCGCAGTCTATCAACTGACGACCCGCAGCGCTTTACCGCTGAAGAAACCTTGGGCGTTTTCAGTCAATTGACCGACGATCCGCTGGCGCGCCTCGCGACTGCCCCAGGCGTTGTGCGGGGTAACAATCAGCCGTGGAATGTCGTGGGCCAGCAATGGATTGCCGGCGGTCGGTGGCTCGACAGTCAGCACATCGGTGGCGGCACCGCCCAGGTGACCGCTGCGCAAGGCATCGGCCAACGCCTGTTCGTCGATCAAACCACCGCGTGCGGTGTTGACCACGAAAGCACCGGGCTTCATCGACGCCAATTCACGGGCGCCGATGAAGTGGCGAGTGTGTTCGTTGAGCGGGCAATGCAGGGTGAGGGCGTCGATCCGGGGCAGCAGTTCATCCAGCGGCAAGCGATCCGGCCGGGCCGGGCGCCCGGGAATCTGCCCCAGCAATACGCGCATGCCGAAGGCCTCTGCCAGACGCGCGACGGCGCCGCCCAATTCGCCATGGCCAAGCAGGCCGAGGGTCTTGCCGTCCAGTTCGGCAATCGGGAAATCCAGCAGGCAGAACTGTTTTGCCTGCTGCCAGCGACCTTCACCCACGGCTTTCTGATAATCAGCCAGGCGCGTTGCCAGGTTGAGCAGCAACATGATCGTGTGTTGCGCCACCGACGGCGTGCCGTAACCCTGACAGTTGCAGACGGTGATGCCGTGGGCGCGGGCGGCGGCGAGGTCGACGTTGTTGGTGCCGGTGGCGCTGATCAGGATCAGCTTCAGATCGGGGCTGGCGGCGATGGCGGCGGCATCGATCAAGACCTTGTTGCTGATGGCCACCGTGGCGCCCTTGAGCCGTTCGATCACCTGATCCGGCGTGGTCTGCGCGAACAGTTGCAGGTCGTCGAAACAATCACGCAAAGGCGTCAGGTCGAGATCGCCCAGGTCCAGGGATGGGTGGTCGAGGAAAACGGCGCGGCGAGTGTTAGTCATCAACTGTACCTTTTGTGCATTGAACTGAAGGCGTAATCTGCCGAGCCTACCAGATGGCACAAATGGTTACTTACTGCCAGGCCAGACGCCAAACCTGTGGGAGCGAGCTTGCTCGCGAAGGCGCACTACCCGTCAGCATCAGCGTTGAATGTTGAGCCGTCTGCGCGAGCAAGCCCGCTCCCAAACGGGTGTGGCGTTAATCCTGTTTATTTCCACCGATCTGCCCCAGAGGAGCCCCCATGTACTGGACCGAGTTCTTGACCGTTGCCCTGATTCACTTGCTGGCCGTGGCCAGCCCAGGCCCCGACTTTGCCGTGGTGGTGCGGGAGAGCGTGACCCACGGTCGTCGCGCCGGCACCTGGACGGCGCTGGGCGTCGGTACGGCGATTTTCCTGCACGTCGGTTATTCGCTGCTCGGCATCGGGCTGATCGTGTCGCAGTCGATCATGCTGTTCAACGCTCTGAAATGGGCGGCCGCCGCGTATCTGCTGTACATCGGCTTCAAGGCACTGCGCGCGCAACCGGCCAAAGCGGTCGATGACGACCTGCACAAAGAAGTCGGCGAACGCACCGCTCGTGGCGCATTCACTTCCGGTTTTGTGACCAACGGCCTGAATCCGAAAGCCACGTTGTTTTTCCTGTCGTTGTTCACCGTGGTGATCAACCCGCACACGCCACTGGCGGTGCAGGCCGGCTACGGGGTTTACCTCGCGGTGGCGACGGCCGTGTGGTTCTGCCTGGTGGCGAGATTGTTCAGCCAACAGCGCGTTCGCGCCGGTTTCGCCCGGATGGGGCACTGGTTTGACCGGACCATGGGCGTGGTGCTGATCGCCATCGGCGTGAAACTCGCGTTTACCGAGATGCATTGATCGGAAATGGCTCCTCGCTTCCTGCAAATGCTGGCGCAAAGCTAGCATTTGTACGGCTCTGCAAATCATTCCTTTGGCTGATTTGACTCGCGTTGAAGGGCACTAGAGTGCTTACTTTCAGCCATCACCGTGCAGTCAGGAAAAGGGATTCTTATGTTGCAGACTCGCGTTATCCCCCCAGCAGAAGGCGCTTACCAATATCCGCTGCTGATCAAGCGCCTGCTGATGTCCGGCGCTCGCTATGAGAAAACCCGCGAGATCATCTACCGCGACCAGTTGCGTTACAGCTACCCGACCCTGATCGAACGCGTCGCGCGGCTGGCCAACGTGCTGACGGCGGCCGGGGTGAAGGCCGGTGACACGGTGGCGGTGATGGACTGGGACAGCCATCGGTATCTGGAATGCATGTTCGCCATCCCGATGATCGGCGCGGTGATCCACACCATCAACGTGCGCCTGTCGCCGGAACAGATCCTCTACACCATGAACCACGCCGAGGACCGCTTTGTGCTGGTCAACAGCGAGTTCGTCGGGCTCTACCAGGCGATTGCCGGGCACCTGACCACGGTGGAGAAAACCCTGCTGCTGACCGACCTGCCGGAAAAAACCGCCGACCTGCCGAACCTCGTCGGCGAGTACGAGCAGTTGCTGGCGGCCGCGAGTACGCAGTACGACTTCCAGGACTTCGACGAGAACTCGGTCGCGACCACGTTCTACACCACCGGTACCACCGGCAACCCCAAAGGTGTGTATTTCACCCACCGGCAACTGGTGCTGCACACCATGGGCGTGTCGACCATCATGGGCGCCATCGACAGCGTGCGGCTGCTGGGCACCAACGATGTCTACATGCCGATCACGCCGATGTTCCACGTGCACGCCTGGGGCTTGCCGTACGTAGCGACCATGCTCGGGCTCAAGCAGGTTTATCCCGGCCGTTACGACCCGGAATACCTGGTGGAGTTGTGGCGCAAGGAGAAGGTCACCTTTTCCCACTGCGTGCCGACCATCCTGCAAATGGTGCTCAATGCCAAAGCTGCGCAAGGCACTGATTTCGGCGGCTGGAAAATCGTCATCGGCGGCAGCGCGCTGAACCGTGCGCTGTATGAAAACGCCAAGTCCAAGGGCATTCAACTGACCGCCGCGTATGGCATGTCGGAGACCGGGCCGCTGGTTTCGTGTGCGCACCTCAACGATGAATTGATGGCCGGCACCGAAGATGAGCGCACCACTTATCGGATTAAGGCCGGCGTGCCGGGGCCATTGGTGGAAGCGGCGATCGTCGACACCGAAGGCAATTTCCTGCCCGCCGACGGCGAGACCCAGGGCGAACTGGTGCTGCGTGCGCCATGGCTCACCGAGGGTTATTTCAACGAACCGCAGAAGGGCGCCGAGCTCTGGGCCGGCGGCTGGCTGCACACCGGCGACGTGGCAACGCTGGACAGCATGGGCGTGATCGACATTCGCGACCGGATCAAGGACGTGATCAAGACCGGCGGCGAGTGGATCTCCTCCCTGGACCTCGAAGACCTGATCAGCCGCCACGTGGCGGTACGCGAAGTAGCAGTGGTGGGCATCGCCGACCCGCAATGGGGCGAGCGTCCGTTTGCCTTGCTGGTCATCCGCGAAGGCCATGTGATCGGGGCCAAAGAACTCAAGGAGCACCTCAAGCCGTTCGTTGAACTGGGGCACTTGAGCAAGTGGGCGATCCCGAGCCAGATCGCCCTTGTTACTGAAATTCCCAAGACCAGTGTCGGCAAGCTCGACAAGAAGCGCATTCGCCTCGACATCACCGAATGGCAGGCCAACAACAGCACCTTCCTCTCGACGCTTTAAGCGTCTTTCAAGCGCCACTGGCGTGCCGCAAATGGCACGCCAGCCCCACCAAGCAAGCGCTTGGCTTGTGAAATTCAAATTTTCAGCCATCCTTGCCGTGCCGACATGTGTCGGACTGGCGAAAGGACTGTTCCAGAGTGGCTGGCAGCTGCAAATCACACTTTAGAGGGATCAAGCTCTACTACCTGCTGGCTATAGTCCGCTCAAGGATTTTTAAGAACGGAGCAAACGCACAACACGGGGCGATGCAATTTGGAGTGACTTCGGGACGCCTTGGCTCCCGGTCAACCATCACGTTTTTAGAAGTGCTCACTGCCATAACAATAATGCACATGGAGTAGCGTCGATGACATCAGTAAACACGTTCTGGCGCCGGGCGAAATTGCCCCTGGCGGTCAGTCTCGCCTCTTCGCTCGCCGGGCCTGCATTCGGCGTCAGTTTCAACGTTGGTGAAATCGAAGGTCAGTTCGACTCGTCGCTGTCCCTGGGCATGAGCGTGTCGACCCAGCAGCCGAACAAGAACCTGATCGGCGTCAACAACGGTGGGCACGGTCTGTCACAGACCTCCGATGACGGCCACCTGAACTTCAAGAGCGGCCAAGCCTTTTCAAAGATCTTCAAGGGCATCCATGACCTTGAATTGAAATACGGCGATACCGGCGTGTTTGTCCGGGGCAAATACTGGTACGACTTCGCGCTGCAAGATACCAACCTGGAATTCAAGAACGTCGAAAACAACGGCCGCAAAGAGGGCGCCAAGTCCTCCGGCGGGCAAATCCTCGACGCCTTCATCTATCACAACTACACCATTGCCGACGAGCCGGGTTCCGTGCGTCTGGGCAAGCAGGTCGTGAGCTGGGGTGAAAGTACCTTCATCGGCGGCGGCATCAACTCGATCAACCCGATCGACGTGTCCGCGTTCCGCCGTCCCGGCGCCGAGATCAAGGAAGGCCTGATCCCGGTCAACATGTTCTACGTGTCCCAGAGCCTCACCGAAAATCTCTCGGCCGAGGCGTTCTACCAACTGGAATGGGACCAGACCGTCGTCGATAACTGCGGCACCTTCTTCTCCCAGCCGGACATTGTTGCCGACGGTTGCAACGACAATCTTCGCGTGCTGAACAAGCGTTCGACCATTCCGGCCGTCGCACTGGGCCCATTGGCCGCCGCGGGCGTCGACGTCAACGAGGAAGGTGTGCTGGTTCGTCGCGGTGGCGATCGCGATGCTCGCGACAGCGGCCAGTGGGGCGCGTCGTTCAAGTACATGTTCGATCCGCTCGACACCGAGTTCGGTGCGTACTTCATGAACTACCACAGCCGTGCGCCGATCTTCAGCGCCACCGGGGCACCACAATCGGTGTTCAACGGCGTGGCGGCATTGCCTGCCGCGTTCCAGGCACTGGGGCCTCTGGTGGTCGCGGGCAGCTCGAAGTACTTCATCGAATACCCTGAAGACATCCGCCTCTACGGTCTGAGCTTCTCCACCACCTTGCCTACCGGTACGGCGTGGAGCGGTGAAATCAGCTACCGTCCGAACGCACCGGTGCAGCTCAACTCCACCGACATCCTGTTCGCGGGCATTCGTCCGTTGGGCAACGGCAATCCGGGCAACCCCCTGACCAACGCTTCGTTGCTCTCCGCCCCGGCGGGCACCGACCTGCATGGTTATCGTCGTAAAGAGGTCACCCAGTTCCAGACCACCCTGACGCACTTCTTTGACCAGGTCATGGGCGCGAGCCGTCTGACCCTGGTGGGTGAAGTGGGCGTGACCCACGTCGGCGGCCTGGAAAGCACTTCCGACGTTCGTTATGGCCGCGACCCGGTCTTCGGTCCGGGCGATCTGCCTGCCTCGGGCGCCCTGGACACTTGTGTTGCGCTCAACAGCAGCACCATCAGCGGTGCCGGCGCGGGTGCCGCCACCAACAACCGCAGTCGCAATTGCACCAACGAAGGCTTTACCACGGCGACTTCGTGGGGCTATCGCGGTCGTGCGATCTGGGAATACAACGACGTGTTCGCCGGTGTGAACCTCAAGCCGAACGTGGCCTGGTCCCACGACGTGAGCGGTTACTCGCCAGGCCCTGGCGGCAACTTCGAGGAAGGCCGCAAAGCGGTCAGCCTGGGCGTCGATGCCGAATACCAGAACACCTACACCGCGAGCCTGGCGTACACCAACTTCTTCGACGGCAAGTACACCACCGTGGATGATCGCGATTTCGTTGCGCTCAGCGTCGGCGTGAACTTCTAAGCACTGCATTTCAGGACGAACACACCTATGAAAATAACAAAGAGTCTGTTCCACGCCGGTGTTCTGGGGCTTTCGCTGCTCGCGACTGCCGTCATGGCAGCGGTCCCTGCAGCCGAAGCGGACAAGCTGGGCAAAAGCCTGACGCCGATGGGCGCCGAGATGGCGGGCAATGCCGACGGGTCGATCCCGGCCTGGAAACCGCTGCCGAAGAATGCCGGCACGGTCGACAGCAAAGGCTTCCTGTCCAACCCGTTCGGCAGTGAAAAGCCGTTGTTTACGATCACGGCCAAGAACGTCGATCAGTACAAGGACAAGCTTGCACCGGGCCAGTACGCGATGTTCAAGCGTTACCCGGACACCTTCATCATGCCGGTCTACCCGTCCCATCGCGGTTCCACCGTGCCGGATGAAGTGTTCGCCGCCATCAAGAAAAACGCCACCAGCACCAACCTGGTGTCCGGCGGCAACGGCCTGGAAAACTTCGACACCGCGATACCGTTCCCGATTCCGAAAAGCGGCGTTGAAGTGATCTGGAACCACATCACCCGCTATCGCGGTGGCAGCGTGACCCGTCTGGTTACCCAGGCCACGCCACAGCCTAACGGCTCGTTCAGCCTGGTGTACTTCCAGGACCAGTTCGTGTTCCGCGACAAGATGAAGGACTACGACCCGAAAAACCCGGGCAACATCCTGTTCTACTTCAAGCAGAAAGTGACCGCGCCGGCGCGTCTGGCCGGTGGTGTGCTGCTGGTGCACGAAACCCTCGACCAGGTGAAGGAACCGCGTTCGGCGTGGGTCTACAACGCCGGTCAACGCCGTGTGCGTCGTGCGCCACAAGTGTCCTATGACGGGCCGGGTACGGCGGCGGACGGCCTGCGTACCTCGGACAACCTCGACATGTTCAACGGTGCGCCGGATCGTTACGACTGGAAACTCGAAGGCAAGAAAGAGATGTACATCGCCTCCGACAGTTACAAGATCGACTCGCCGGACCTCAAGTACACCGACATCATCAAGGCCGGCCACATCAACCAGGACCTGACGCGTTACGAGTTGCGCCGGGTGTGGCATGTGGTTGCAACCCTGAAGGAAGGTCAGCGCCACATCTATGCCAAGCGTGACTTCTACATCGACGAAGACACTTGGCAAGCGGCAGTGATCGATCACTACGACGGTCGCGGTCAACTGTGGCGCGTAGCCGAGGCGCATGCCGAGGACTACTACGACAAGCAAGTACCTTGGTATGCGCTGGAAGTGCTGTACGACCTGCAATCGGGCCGTTACCTGGCACTGGGCATGAAGAACGAAGAGAAGCAGGCGTATGACTTCGGCTTCACCGCCACCACCAGCGACTTCAGCCCGGCCGCGTTGCGTCAGGACGGTATTCGCTAAGCGCACTGAACAGAGGCCGCATCCTCGAAAAACGCCCCGACTGGTTCGGGGCGTTTTTTTTTGCGCCGTGAAATGTGTGGCGATTTGGATGGCCTCTTCGCGAGCAAGCTCGCTCCCACAGGTCACGGGTTTTTACCAGGAAATGCGATCTCCTGTGGGAGCGGGCTTGCTCGCGAAGAGGGCGACGCGCTCTGTCAGGAAAAACCTCCCGCCACCTGTCACACCTTTGCGCGGAGCCTTTTTGTAGCCATTTGTAGCAATAACCTTCATTACCGCTACGTTTACCGCTAGTCTGCGGACATCTGCAACGCCGCCATCCGCAATTCAAACAAGAGCCGGCCATGACTGATCTGTCCCCACTCCCGGGCCCTGCAAGCGTTGCCGTCGCGGCATTGGACGGGCGTTTTTTTCGGCCTCCGTTGCCCGACGGTCACGTACTGCGGCCACGCCTGTGCGAGCGCCTGAGCGCCGGGCTCGGTGGCAGGCTGTTGCTGGTCAGCGCACCGGCCGGGTTTGGCAAAAGCTCATTGGCCGTGGAGTTCTGTCAGGGATTGCCGGCGCATTGGCGAAGCCTTTGGTTGGGGTTGAGCTCGCGAGACAACGATCCCGGGCGGTTTCTGGAGCGTCTGCTGGAAGGCCTTCAGGATTACTTCCCGCAACTCGGCGCCCAGTCGCTGGGCTTGCTGAAAATGCGCCAGCGTCATCAACCGTTCGCCTTCGAAGAATGGCTGGACGGTTTGCTCGATGAACTGGCGGTTCACCTTTCGACGAATACCCCCCTGCTGCTGGTGCTGGATGACTACCATCTGGCGCAAGGCCCGGTGCTTGACCGTTGCCTGCAATTTTTCCTTAACCATTTGCCCGATGGCCTGTTGGTCATGGTCACCAGTCGGCAACGTCCGGACTGGCATCTGGCACGCCTGCGGCTGTCGCGGCAATTGCTCGAGTTGCATGAGCAGGACCTGCGGCTGACCCATGACGAAGCGTTGACCTTGCTCGATCGACACAGCAGTTCGCTGCGAGGCGAGGCGCTGGAGAGTCTGATCGAACGCAGCGAAGGCTGGGTGGCCGGTTTGCGCTTCTGGTTGCTGGCGGCTTCCGAGGCGGGCACCGAGGGCGCGTTGCCGCAATCGTTGCACGGCGGGGAAGGGCTGATTCGCGATTACCTGCTCGAAGAAGTCATCGATTGCCTGCCCGCCGAAGTGCAGTCATTCCTGTATGACACCGCCCCTCAGGAGCGTTTTTGCAGCGAACTGTGCGACGCGATCCGCGATGCCCACGACAGCGCCGAGATTCTGCGCTTCCTGCAGGCCCATCAGGTATTCCTGGTGCCGCTGGATGAACATGGCCATTGGTATCGTTATCACCACCTGTTTTCCGACCTGTTGCGCACCCGGCCCACGGCTCAAGCGATTGTTCCGGCCGCCAGCCTGCACCTGCGCGCCTGTCGCTGGTTCAATGCCCAGGGTTTGCTCGATGAAGCCGTGGAGCAGGCGTTGCGCGCCGGGCACCTCGACGTCGCGGCCAACCTGGTGCAGAACCTGTCGGAAGAGCAACTGCTGGCCGAACAGAACGTCGGCATGTTGTTGCGCTGGAAAATGGACTTGCCCGACAGCCTGCTGATCAGCACGCCACGGTTGATCGTGCTCTATAGCTGGGCGTTGGGGCTGGCGTGTCAACTGGACGCTGCCGAAGAGTTGGCGGCGCACCTGAGTCGCTTCCTGCCGGCGCCGTCGGCCACCGCGCAGAAATCCATGCTTGCGCAATGGCTGGCCTTGAGCGGGATCATCGCTCGCGGTCGGGGTCATCGGGACCTGACCGTGCTGTATTGCACCGAAGCGCTGGAGAGTTTGCCGTCCAAGCGTTACGGCCAGCGGCTGATGTGCCTTTCGACGCTGTCCAACCTGGCGATTGCCGACGGCGACCTTTGGCGAGCGCGCGGCTTGAACCGCGAGTCGCTGGAATTGGCGCAACGGGTCGGCAATCCGTTGTTCGAAGCGCTGGCCCATTACGACCGCGCCCGCGTGTTGCAAGCGCGCGGGGAAATCCTGCGGGCGCTGGAGGAAGTTCGTCAGGGCCTGCAACGGCTGCAAGGTTTATCGCCGCAGCGACTCTATGCGGTGCGCGCGCGGCTGACCTTGTACGAGGGTTTTTTGTTGGCGCTGCGTTTGCAACCACAGGCCGCACGCGTGCGTTTGCAGAGCGGTTTGAACGAAGCACGCGCCTGTCGCGATATCAGCGTGTTGGTCGGTCACTGCGTGATCGCCCGGCTCGAAGGCAACAGCGGCGAGTTCGCCAAAGCCTTCGCCGAACTTGCTGAAGCCGAGCGCGTGATGCACATCTGGGACGTGCCGCCGATTTACTACCTGGCGATGATCACCCTGGTCAAATGCGAACTCTGGCTGGCCCAGGGCCGCACCGATCTGGCCGAAGCCTGGCTGGCGCGTCTGGGCCAGACCTACAACGGCGAGCACCCGGCCGCACCACCGGAATTCCATCCGCAGTTGCCGCTGCACATCGAATTGCAACAAGCCTTGCTGGAAGTGATTCAAGGACAGCCGATGCTCGCCGAAGGCCGCTTGAATGCGCTGGTCGAGCATGGGCAGCAGACCGGTCGGCAAATGCTCTGTGTCATGGCACTGACGCAAAAGGTTGCCTTGTTGCTGGTGGGCAACCGTGAGCCCGAAGCGCGCAGGGCGCTGGCACAGGCGCTGGAAGCGGCGGCAGGCGGTGTGTTGCAACCGTTTGACGGATTGCTGGCCGAGCATCCGGACTGGCTGCGCGGGCAGCTGCAACTCTGTGCCCCGACGGCTGTTTCGCAGGTACTTGCGGAACAACTTCCAGCCATGACCGAGCGGCCGGCCCAGGAGGTATCGGCTGGACCGGAAAATCTCAGCCTGCGTGAGCTGGCCGTTCTGCGGTTGATCGCCCAAGGGTGTTCCAACCAGGAAATCAGCGATCAGCTGTTCATCTCGCTGCACACCGTTAAAACCCATGCCAGCCATATCAACAGCAAGCTTGGGGTTGAACGGCGCACGCAAGCGGTGGCGCGGGCGAAAGAGTTCGGGCTACTGACCTAGCGCCACACGACGCAGACCGCAAATAAAAACGCCCCGAACCAGTCGGGGCGTTTTTTGTTTGGTCACCCGGCCTGTTTTGCAGACCAGGTGTTGCCGTTGTGGTGAAACGGTCAGGCCACCAGGTCGTTGGCGCTAAAAGCGTTGACGCCGACCAACTGGATTTCGAAGTCCGCCCCTGCGTTGCCGCTGACATTCCCCGAAAGCACGTGATCGACGAAGCGCACTTGTCCTGCGCCGGTGAAGTCATTGGCACCGATGAAGGTGAAACCGTTGAAGCCACCCGACAGCAGGTTGGCATCGAACTTCGTCAGATCGATCTTATCGCCCTGCAAGCTGCTGAAATCGGTGATTACATCGCGGTTGGCACCGGTGCCGATCTGACTTACAGCACCGAACACGAACGTGTCGGAGCCCGCGCCACCGGTCAGGGTATCGGTACCCGCGCCACCGTCGAGGATGTTGTTTTGGCCGTTGCCGGTGATCGAGTTGTTCAGGCTATTGCCCAAGGCAGTGAAAGCACCGGTTCCCAGCAGCAGGATGTTTTCAACGTTGACCAGGTTGCTGGTCCCTAGATTGACCACATTGTCCTGAGCGGTGGCATTGAAGGTGAGGTAAAGAGTATCGATACCTTCGTTGGCGTTTTCCTGTAGCAGTGTCAGTTCGGCACTCTGATCCAAGGCGTAGGCGTCGTTGCCCTTGCCGCCGATCATCGTGTCGATGCCGAGGCCGCCGTCGAGGATATTGTTGCCGTCGTTGCCGGTCAGCACGTTGTTCAGGGTGTTGCCGCTGCCATTGAGGTCGGCACTGCCGGTGAGGGTCAGGTTTTCCAGGTTGGCGCCCAGGGTGAAGTTCACCGACGAGCGTACGGTGTCGATCTCGCCGACCAGGGTGCTGGTTTCGCTGACCACATCGCCGACGTTGTCGACGATGTAAGTGTCATTGCCGGTGTCGCCGGCCATGAAGTCGGCGCCCGCACCGCCATCGAGGAGGTTATTGCCGACGCTGCCCTTGAGGACGTTGTTGAGGCTGTTGCCGGTGCCGTTGAGGTTGGCGCCGATCAGGGTCAGGTTCTCGACGTTGGTGCCCAGGGTGTAATCGATGTAGGAGTAGACCGTGTCGATTTCCGAAGTCGAAGTGCCTTGCTCGACGATCACGTCGCCGACGTTATCCACCACGTAGGCATCGTTGCCGGCACCGCCGATCAGGGTGTCCGCACCGGCCTTGCCGTCGAGGATGTTGTCGCTGGCGTTGCCGGTGATCGTGTTGTCCAGGCTGTTGCCGTACGCCGTGAAGGCGCCGGTGCCGAGCAGCACGAGGTTCTCGACGTTTTGCAGGTTGCTCAGGTCCAGGTTGACCACGCTGCTCTGGGCCGCATTGAAGGTGAGGTAAAGGGTGTCGGTCCCTTC
>NZ_JBNNWE010000081.1:0-13679 GCF_050280905.1 Pseudomonas sp. NPDC086278 | reverse complement strand
GTTGCCGGCCCCGCCATCCAGGGTGTCAGCACCCGCCATGCCGTCGAGGATGTTGTCGCCGGCGTTGCCGGTCAGCACGTTGTTCTGGCTGTTGCCGTAGCCGTTGAGGCTGGCGTTGCCAGTCAGGGTCAGGTTCTCGACGTTGTCGGAAAGGGTATAGCTGACCGTGGTTTTTACCAGGTCGGTCCCTTCGTTGGCGCCTTCGACCACGGCATCGGCGATGTTATCGACGATGTAGATATCGTTGCCCGTACCGCCCTGCAAGCTGTCGGCGCCTGCGCCACCGTCCAGTATGTCGCTGCCTGCACCGCCCTGAAGCGTGTTGCTGGAGGCGTTGCCAGTGAGGGTGTTGTCGAGCGCGTTGCCAATGACCGTAAAGGCCCCGGTCCCCACCAGCACGACGTTTTCCACGTTCTGCAAATTGCTCGCGCTCAGATTGACGACGCTGTCCTGGGCGGTCGCGCTGTACGCGAGGTAAAGCGTGTCGGTCCCTTCGTTGGCGTTTTCCTGTAGCAGTGTCAGTTCGGCACTCTGATCCAAGGCGTAGGCATCGTTGCCCTTGCCGCCGATCATCGTGTCGATGCCGAGACTACCGTCGAGGATGTTGTTGCCGTCGTTGCCGGTCAGCACGTTGTTCAGGGAGTTGCCGCTGCCGTTGAGGTCGGCACTGCCGGTGAGGGTCAGGTTTTCCAGGTTGGCGCCCAGGGCGAAGTTCACCGAAGAGCGCACGGTGTCGATCTCGCCGGCCAGGGTGCTGGTTTCGCTGACGACATCACCGACGTTGTCGACGATGTAAGTGTCATTGCCAGTGTCGCCGGCCATGAAGTCGGCGCCCGCACCGCCATCGATGAGGTTGTTGCCGGTGCTGCCCTTGAGAACGTTGTTGAGGCTGTTGCCGGTGCCGTTGACGTTGACGTTGGCGCCGATCAGGGTCAGGTTCTCGACGTTGGTGCCCAGGGTGTAATCGATGTAGGAGTAGACCGTGTCGATTTCCGAGGCCGAAGTGCCTTGTTCGATGACCACGTCGCCAACGTTATCCACCACATAGGCGTCGTTGCCGGCGCCGCCATCCAGGGTGTCCGCGCCGGCCATACCGTCGAGAATGTTGTCGCCGGCGTTGCCGGTCAGCACGTTGTTCTGGCTGTTGCCATAGCCGTTGAGGTTGGCATTGCCGCCGAGGACCAGGTTCTCGACGTTGGCGCCCAGGGTGAAGGTCACTATGGAAGACACGGTGTCGATTTCACCGACCACGGTGCTGGTTTCGCTGACCACATCGCCCGCGTTGTCGACGTAGTAAAGGTCTTCGCCAGCGCCACCGGCCATGAAGTCGGCGCCTGCACCACCGAAAAGAACGTTGTTGCCGGCGTTGCCGATCAACGTGTTGTTGAGGTTGTTGCCGGTGCCATTGAGGTTGGCGCTGCCGGTGAGCGTCAGGTTTTCCAGGTTGGCGCCCAGGGTGAAGGTTACCGAGGACTGTACGGTGTCGATCTCGCTGGCCAGGGTGCTGGTTTCGCTGACCACATCACCGACGTTATCGACGATGTAGGTGTCATTGCCGGTATCGCCAACCATGAAGTCGGCGCCTGCGCCGCCATCGAGGATGTTGTTGCCGGCGCTGCCCTTGAGTGTGTTGTTGAGATTGTTGCCGGTGCCGTTGATATTGGCACCGATCAGGGTCAGGTTCTCGACGTTGGCGCCCAGGCTGTAATCCACATAGGAATAGACCGCGTCGATTTCCGAGGCCGAGGTGCCTTGCTCGATAACCACGTCGCCGACGTTGTCGACCACGTAGCTGTCGTTACCGGCGCCGCCGTCCATGGTGTCTGCACCCGCCATGCCGTTGAGGGTGTTGTTCCCGGCGTTGCCGGTCAGTACGTTGTTCTGGGTGTTGCCGATCGCATCGATGTTGGCACTGCCGGTGAGGGTCAGGTTTTCCAGGTTGGCGCTCAGGGCGAAGTTCACCGAAGAGCGCACGGTGTCGATCTCGCCGACCAGGGTGCTGGTTTCGCTGACGACATCGCCGACGTTGTCGACAATGTAGGTGTCATTGCCGGTGCCGCCGATCAACCGGTCGGTGCCTGCGCCGCCGTCGAGGGTGTTGTTGCCGGAGTTGCCGGTGACGAT
This sequence comes from Pseudomonas sp. NPDC086278, assembly GCF_050280905.1. Lineage (NCBI taxonomy): Bacteria > Pseudomonadati > Pseudomonadota > Gammaproteobacteria > Pseudomonadales > Pseudomonadaceae > Pseudomonas > Pseudomonas sp. NPDC086278. The sequence continues at coordinate 11,555 of NZ_JBNNWE010000081.1, read as the reverse complement.
GTTGTTGAGGCTGTTGCCGGTACCGTTGAGGTTGGCGCTGCCGGTGAGGGTCAGGTTCTCGACGTTGTTGCCCAGGGTGTAATCGATAGAGGCGATAACCGTATCGACTTGATCGGGGAAGCCAATGTATTCGGTGACCACGTCGCCGACGTTGTCCACGTAATAAGTGTCGTTACCGGTACCACCCTCCATGATGTCCGCGCCGACACCGCCGTCGAGGATATTGTTTGCGCTGTTGCCGGTGAGGCTGTTGTTCAGATCGTTACCGGTCAGGTTGATTTGCGCATTGCCCAGCAGCTGGCCGTTTTCGACGTTGGCGGCCAAGGTGTAGCTGATGCTGGTCTGGACCAGGTCGGTACCTTCGTTTGCCGCTTCGACCACCGAGTCTGCAACGTCGTCAACGATGTAGGTGTCGTTGCCGACGCCGCCCACCAGCATGTCGGCACCGGCACCACCATTGAGGGTGTCGTTGCCCAAACCGCCTTGAAGTGTGTTGGCCGACGCGTTACCGGTCAGCACGTTGTCCAGGTCGTTGCCGATCACATTGAATGCGCCGGTCCCCAGCACTTGCACGTTTTCGATATTTTGCAGAGTGCTCCCGCCCAGATTGACGGTGCTGTCCTGCGCGGTCGCGTTGTATGTCAGATAAAGCGTGTCGGTCCCTTCGCTGGCATTTTCCTGAATCAGGGTCAGTTCACCGCTCTGGTCAAGGATGTACTCGTCATTGCCCTTGCCACCGATCATGGTATCCAGACCGCCAGCACCGTTCAGGATGTTGTTGCCGTCGTTGCCGGTCAGGATGTTGTTCTGGCCATTGCCGATTGCGAAGTTGCCGGCGGTGCCGGTCAGGGTCAGGTTTTCCAGGTTGACGCCGAGCGTGTACGACACCGAAGACCTGACGATGTCGATTTCGTTGACCAGGGTGCTGGTTTCGTAGATCGCATCCCCGACGTTATCGACGACATACGTATCGTTGCCGGTGCCGCCGACCAGGATGTCGGCACCTGTGCCGCCGTCCAGAACGTTATTGCCGGAATTGCCAGTGATCAGGTTGTTCTGCGCGTTACCGGTGCCGTTGAGATTAGCGGTGCCCAGCAGTGTCAGGTACTCGACGTTGTTGCCCAAAACGTAATTGACCGAGGAATTCACAGCGTCGATTTCGGACGCCGAGGTGCCATCTTCGATGACCACATCCCCCGTGTTGTCGACAAAGTACGTATCGTTGCCCGCGCCGCCGTTCATGGTGTCAGCGCCGGCCATGCCATCAAGCGTGTTGTTCAGGGCATTACCGATCAGCGTGTCGTTGAAAGACGAACCGTAGGCATTTTCTATTTTGCTGCCATAGGCGATGGCCAGGCCTTCGTTGAACGAAGTCAGGGTGTCGAAGTTGAGAAACGCCTTGCCGATCTGGCTGAACTGACCTTCATTCAGGTCGATTCGAACCGCCGAGGCTTGGTTGCTGCCGTCGATGGCATCGATACCACCCGTGTCCCAGATAGTCTCAAAAACCGATTGGTCGGCCGCCCAGCTGTAGACGTTGTTGCCGGACTGCCATTGGGTGTTGGCGCCATACAGTTTCTGGATGGCCATAATGTCCAGCAACATTGGCGTGGTCGGCTGGTACGAGTACGAGTCGTTGTAGCTCATGACCGTGTAACGGACATCGTCGAGCTCAGGGGTGAGAATCGTCTTGTTGTCGCTGCTGGCTTCAAACGGGTGCTTGAGGCCCAAGGCATGACCGATTTCATGCACGAAGGTCAGATAGTCGAACGAGCCTTTGACAGGCGAGGGGTCATCAGTGCCCGGGCCTATCCATACGTCGCCTGCCACAGGTGTGCGGTCCGGGAAATACGCCCAGGCAGCGAATTTCGGATCCATGCTCGCGTAGCCACCGAATCGCAAGTCGCCCACGTTCGAGATGGATTCGGGCACCAGATTGAATTGGATGTTAGCGACCGCACTCCAGAGGCTGAGCGCGCTGGTTACCGCGTTCTGTTGCGCCGATGTCAGCGTATAACCGTCGAGGTACTCATTGTGAGGGCTGTAGTCGCGGGCAAAGTAGGAGCCGGTAGTGACGAAGCTGTAAGTCAGTACCGTCGGTGCCCCTGCTTTGTAAAACGGCGAGGCGCCTAACCAGTAGTCACCAGCAAGCAAGCTGTCGAGGGGCTTGTTGCCAGTCAATGATGTCCATATGGTGTACGCGTAATCGGTCGGAGAAGGCATGCTGGATTCCTGAGTGCGCTGCGACCCTTCCTGAATGCGGCCGCTACAAAAATTCGATTTTGCACCAGAACGAGTACATTTGACATCATTTGGCCACTACTTTTCTGATCAGTGGCGCCAAATAACTGGCCTGGCGAAGTGTATCGGCGAGAGGCGTAGAATCCTGAAGCTGTGCTCACTGCCTTTCGTCCAATACAGGCCCTCGAATTCCATGACTGCTACACCTCCCGCACTGATCCGCGAAACCTTCCCCGTCGGCCCTTTGCAGTGCAACTGCACCATCATTGGCGACCCGATCACCAAAAAGGCCATCGTCGTCGACCCGGGCGGCAATCACGAACTGATCCTCGCGCGTCTCGATGCCCTGGGCCTGAAAGTGGTCAGCATCATTCACACCCACGCTCATCTGGACCACTTTCTGGCCTCGGGCCAAATGAAGGAAAAAACCGGCGCGACATTGCACCTGCATAAAGAGGATCAATTCCTCTGGGACAACTTGGAAATGCAATGCAAGATGTTCGGCGTTCCCTACACGCCGGTGCCATCGCCGGATCGCTGGCTGGCCGACGATGAAGAACTGGCCTGCGGCTGCGGCGTGGCGTTGCACACGCCGGGTCACACGCCCGGCTCGATGAGTTTCTGGTTTGCAGAGGCTAAGCTGCTGATTGCCGGTGACACCTTGTTTCGGCGCGGGGTAGGGCGCACGGATTTGTGGGGCGGCGATCAGGCGACTATCGTGCGCTCAATCAAACAGCGGCTATACACCCTCGATGAGGAAGCGATCGTGGTCACCGGTCATGGCGCGGACACGCGTCTGGGGGATGAAATGCGCGAGAACCCGTTTGTGCGGGCCTGATTTGTAACAACAGGAATTTTTGCCCGGCGAAGTGATCCAACGCCCGCAAAGGCTCTGCCTGCAAAGCAAATATGCTTCAGTCCGTTGCACCACAGAATGAAAAAAGTAGGAGCTCTTCATGTTCACCAAGCAGCGTTTGATTATTGTCGCTACGGCCGTGGTTTTGCTGTCTGGCTGTGTCGCGCCCAATCCTTATGACAACCAGGGTCAGGCTGATGGCGGCTCCCAAGGCATGAGCAAAACCGCCAAGTACGGCGGACTGGGCGCTCTGGCGGGGGCCCTCGCCGGCGCCGCCATTGACCACAACAACCGTGGCAAAGGGGCGCTGATTGGCGCTGCGGTGGTGGGAGCCTCGGCTGCCGGTTACGGTTATTACGCGGACAAGCAGGAAGCCAAGCTGCGGGCAAGCATGGCCAACACCGGGGTTGAAGTGCAGCGCCAGGGCGATCAGATCAAGCTGATCATGCCGGGCAACATCACCTTCGCCACCGATTCGGCGAACATTTCGCCCAGCTTCTATCAGCCATTGAATAACCTCGCGGGCTCGCTGAAGGAATTCAGCCAGAACCAGATCGAGATCGTCGGCTACACCGACAGCACCGGCAGCCGTCAACACAACATGGACCTGTCCCAGCGTCGTGCGCAAAGCGTCGCCACTTACCTGACCTCGCAAGGCGTGAGCGGTGCCAACCTGTCGGCGCGCGGTGCCGGGCCGGATAACCCGATTGCCAGCAACGGCGACGTCAATGGCCGGGCGCAGAACCGTCGCGTTGAAGTCAACCTGAAGGCGATTCCGGGTCAGCAGTATTCGCAGTAATAAAACGCTTTGTCTTTACTGACCTGACTGAACCCCAGGCGTAAAACAGCCCGCCCGATCTCAACAGATCGGGCGGGCTTTTTTTGTGGCTGAATACTGGGCTGTCTGTCCGGGCCTCTTCGCGAGCAAGCTCGCTCCCACATTGGAATGCGTTTCTCCTGCGGGAGCGAGCTTGCTCGCGATGGGGTCCGAACTGGCAACAAAAAGCCCCCGGACACATCACGTGTCCGGGGGCTTTTGGCGTAGCGCGAAACCTGATTACTTCTTCAGGCCGTAATGCTCATCGAGCATGCCCGGTGCATTCGGGGCTTTGGGCGCGTAGTCGCGAGGCGGCTCCTGATTGCGCGGCGGCGTCAGGCGTTCCCGTGGCGCGGTCGTCGCGTCGGCGTGCAGGGAGGCCAGCAGGCGTTGGCGAGTCTGTTCGTCCAGGGCCAGACGGTTGGCGCCCTCGGCGAGATGATCCTGCACTTCCTGATAGCTCTGAGTCAGTTTCTTGACCAGGGTGGCAGTGCTGTTGAAGTGGGTGACCACCTCGTTCTGATAACTGTCGAAACGTTCCTGAACGTCATCCAGCTGGCGTTGCGTGCTGCTGGGCGCAGCATTCGGCACCAGGCGAGCGATCAGGAAACCAACGGCGACACCCACAACCAGGGCAAGAGTCGGCAACAACCAAACTAAGAGCGAGTGTTCCACGAGTCCTTCCTCTATAAACGGCTTTGCTTTACGTTAACGGCTCGAACCTGCGCTGTATACCGCGATTAACTCGCAATAGATTGGCACAGACAATTTGCTAGACGAGTCGACCTGATTCGAGGTCACGGAGTTCCTTCCTTGGTTATGCGTGAAACTCCTGTAGTGATTGATGGCCCCGTCGGTCAACTGGAAAGTTTGTACCTGGACAACGAGCAGCCGCGCGGCGTGGCGCTGATCTGCCATCCGAGCCCGGTGCAGGGCGGCACCATGCTCAACAAAGTGGTCTCGACCCTGCAGCGCACCGCGCGCGATGCCGGCCTGATCACTTTGCGTTTCAACTATCGCGGTGTCGGCGCCAGCGAAGGCAGCCACGACATGGGCACCGGCGAAGTCGACGATGCCCAGGCGGCGGCGCAATGGCTGCGGGCCAAACACCCTGATCTGCCGCTCACTCTGTTCGGTTTCTCCTTCGGCGGTTTTGTTGCAGCAAGTCTCGGCGGACGCCTGGAAGCCGAGGGCGAGCAGCTCAAGCACTTGTTCATGGTGGCGCCGGCGGTCATGCGTCTGGGCGATCAGGATCAACTGCCGCAACGTGGTGAATTGACCCTGATCCAGCCGGAAACCGACGAAGTCATCGATCCGCAGCTGGTTTACGACTGGTCAGAGAAACTCGCGCGCCCCCATGAGCTGCTGAAAGTGGCAGAATGCGGACACTTTTTTCATGGCAAGCTGACCGATCTCAAGGATCTGATCCTGCCGCGTCTTTCGAACTGATTGCAGTCTGACAAGCGATTACCCATGACGACTCGTACCCGTATCCTCACCGGCATCACCACCACCGGCACGCCGCACCTGGGCAACTACGCCGGCGCCATCCGCCCGGCGATCGTCGCCAGCCGTGACAGCAATGCCGATTCGTTCTACTTCCTGGCCGACTACCACGCCCTGATCAAATGCGATGACCCGCTGCGCATTCAGCGCTCGCGTCTGGAAATCGCCGCGACCTGGCTGGCCGGTGGCCTGGACGTGGACCGCGTGACGTTCTATCGCCAGTCCGACATCCCGGAAATCCCCGAACTGACCTGGCTGCTGACCTGCGTCGCCGCCAAGGGCCTGCTCAACCGCGCGCACGCCTACAAGGCGTCGGTGGACAAGAACGTCGAAACCGGCGAAGACCCGGACGCCGGCATCACCATGGGTTTGTACAGCTACCCGGTGCTGATGGCCGCAGACATTCTGATGTTCAACGCCCACAAGGTGCCGGTCGGTCGCGACCAGATCCAGCACGTGGAAATGGCCCGCGACATTGGCCAGCGCTTCAACCACCTGTTCGGCCAGGGCAAAGAATTCTTCACCATGCCTGAAGCGCTGATCGAGGAAAGTGTCGCCACGCTGCCAGGCCTCGACGGTCGCAAGATGTCGAAGAGCTACGACAACACCATTCCGTTGTTCAGCAGCGCGAAGGAAATGAAGGACGCGATTTCGCGGATCGTCACCGATTCGCGCGCCCCGGGTGAAGCCAAAGACCCGGACAATTCGCACCTGTTCACCCTGTTCCAGGCCTTCGCCACCCCGGCGCAGTCCGACGAATTCCGCAGCGAACTGTTGCAGGGCCTGGGTTGGGGCGAGGCGAAGAGCCGCCTGTTCCAATTGCTCGACGGCGAACTGGGCGAGTCCCGTGAGCGTTATCACCAACTGATCGAACGTCCGGCAGACCTGGAAGACATCCTGCAGATCGGCGCCAAAAAGGCCCGTTCGGTGGCCACGCCGTTCCTCCACGAACTGCGCGAAGCGGTCGGCCTGCGTTCTTTCGTTGCCCAGACGCAAGTCGCTGCCAGCACCAAGAAGAAAGCCGCGAAAGCCGCGCGTTTCGTCAGCTTCCGCGAAGACGACGGCAGCTTCCGCTTCCGCCTGCTGGCGGCCGATGGCGAGCAACTGCTGCTGTCGCGCAACTTCGCCGACGGTAAAACTGCCGGCCAGGTGACTAAACAACTGCAAGCGGGCCAGTCGCTGGACGTGCGCAGCGAAGACCTGAGCTTCAGCGTCTGGCTGGAAGGTGAATGCGTTGCCGACAGCGCCGCCTTCGCTGACAGCGCCGCCCGCGACGTCGCCATCGACGCATTGCGCGTTGCGCTGACGCCGGTTCAGGAATAAATCAGCGGCTCGGCCCGACCAAGGGCCGATTGCCATTCCCACGGGCCGTCGCTACAGTGACGGCCCGTTTTTGTTGCCTTGCTAACGAATTATGACGCCCCTAGAACGATATCAAGCTGATCTGAAACGCCCGGACTTCTTCCATGATGCCGCGCAGGAAACCGCCGTGCGTCATTTGCAGCGCCTGTACGACGACCTGGTCGCGGCGTCGCAGGCCAAGCCGGGCCTGTTTGGCAAACTGTTCGGCAAGAAAGAGCAGGCACCGGTCAAAGGCCTGTACTTCTGGGGCGGCGTCGGTCGCGGCAAGACTTACCTGGTCGACACTTTCTTCGAAGCGCTGCCGTTCAAGGAAAAGACCCGCACTCACTTCCACCGCTTCATGAAGCGGGTGCACGAAGAGATGAAAACCCTCGGTGGCGAGAAAAACCCGCTGACGATCATCGCCAAGCGTTTTTCCGACGAGTCGCGGGTGATCTGCTTCGATGAGTTCTTTGTCTCCGACATCACCGACGCCATGATCCTCGGCACCTTGATGGAAGAGCTGTTCAAGAACGGCGTGACCCTGGTGGCGACCTCGAACATCGTGCCGGACGGTCTGTACAAGGATGGCCTGCAACGCGCGCGTTTCCTGCCGGCCATTGCGCTGATCAAGCAGAACACCGACATCGTCAACGTCGACAGCGGCGTCGATTACCGCCTGCGTCACCTCGAACAAGCGGAACTGTTCCACTTCCCGCTCGATGAAGCGTCCCACGAAAGCCTGCGCAAAAGCTTCCGCGCGCTGACGCCGGAATGCACGGCAGCGATCGAAAACGACGTGCTGATGATCGAAAACCGTGAAATTCGCGCCTTGCGTACCTGTGATGACGTGGCCTGGTTCGACTTCCGCGAACTGTGCGACGGCCCGCGCAGCCAGAACGATTACATCGAACTGGGCAAGATCTTTCACGCCGTGCTGCTCAGCGGTGTCGAGCAGATGAGCGTCACCACCGACGACATCGCCCGACGTTTCATCAACATGGTCGACGAGTTTTACGACCGTAACGTGAAGCTGATCATTTCTGCCGAAGTCGAACTCAAGGACCTGTACACCGGCGGTCGCCTGAATTTTGAGTTCCAGCGCACGCTGAGTCGTCTGCTGGAGATGCAATCCCACGAATTCCTGTCCCGGGCGCACAAGCCATAGGGCTATTCGGCAAATAAAAAGGGCCTGCAATGCAGGCCCTTTTTTGTGCGCTGAAAAAACTATCAGGCTCCCCAAGACCCCTGTGGGAGCGGGCTTGCTCACGAAAGCGGTGTGTCAGTCACAGGGATGTTGAATGTGACGTCCTCTTCGCGAGCAAGCCCGCTCCCACATTGGATTTGCATTGAGCCCTGGATCTACGCCGCTTGCTGAAATTGCTGTCGATACTGGTTCGGTGACAATTCCGTATGCTGGCGAAACAGCCGCGCAAAGAAGCTCGCATCGTCGTAACCGACTTCATAACTGATGGTCTTGATGCTCTTGCGACTGCCGGACAACAAGCCTTTGGCCGTTTCGATGCGCAGGCGTTGCAGGTAATGCAGCGGCTTGTCGCCCGTGGCGGTCTGGAAGCGGCGCATGAAGTTGCGGATGCTCATGCCGTGCTCGCGGGCCACGTCTTCAAAGCGGAATTTGTCGGCGAAGTGCTCTTCGAGCCAGTGCTGGATCTGCAGGATGATCACGTCCTGATGCAGCTTCTGCCCGCCGAACCCGATGCGTCCTGGCGAATAACTGCGCTGCACTTCGTAAAGAATGTCACGGGCCACGGCTTGCGACACGTTGGCGCCGCAGAAGCGTTCAATCAGGTAAATGTAGAGGTCGCAGGCGGAGGTGGTGCCGCCGGCGCAATACAGGTTATCGGCGTCGGTCAGGTGCTTGTCCTGATTGAGGTGAACCCTGGGGAAACGCTCGGCGAAGGCGTTGAAGAAACGCCAATAGGTGGTCGCTTCCTTGCCATCGAGCAGCCCGGCTTCAGCGAGCCAGAACACGCCTGTCGCCTCACCGCAGAGCACCGCCCCGCGCGCATGTTGCTGACGCAGCCACGGCAGGACTTGTGGATAACGTTGGCAAAGGGTTTCGAAATCGTCCCAGAACGCCGGAAGGATAATGATGTCGGCATTTTCCAGGCCGCCGTCCACCGGCATGATCACGTCGCTGAAACTGTTCACCGATTTACCGTCGGGGCTGACCAGTCGCGTTTCGAACGCGGGAGTCAGGCCCTGACCGAGCTGTTTGCCGTAACGCAGACTCGCCAAATGGAAAAAATCCTTGGCTTGCATGAGGGTGGAGGCGAAAACCCGGTCGATCGCCAGGATGCTGACGCGCCGCAAAGGCGTGGAGACTTGCTTAGACATAATTCAACTTTATTTTTATAAGGGAAAGTGGTCACCAAACGGCTGGATCGTCTTATTTTTTGTCTGATGTGTCCAGTGTCCTGTATCAGAGGCGGGGCTTAGTCTCTGAAGGTTCATCCCTTCTAACAATAACGACAGGTGCCGCATGATCCCCAGAACCTTGTTCAATTCCGATCACGAACTTTTTCGCGATAGCGTGCGAACGTTCCTCGAAAAAGAGGCGGTGCCGTTCCATGGGCAATGGGAAAAACAGGGCTACATCGACCGTGGACTCTGGAACAAGGCGGGGGAGGCGGGGATGCTTTGCTCGCATATTCCTGAGGAATATGGCGGCCTGGGCGCGGACTTTCTCTACAGTGCCGTGGTGATCGAGGAGGTGGGGCGACTGGGTTTGACCGGGATTGGCTTTTCCCTGCACTCGGACATTGTCGCGCCGTACATCCTGCATTACGGCAGTGAAGCGATGAAGCACAAATACCTGCCGAAACTGGTGTCCGGCGAGATGGTGACCGCGATTGCGATGACCGAACCGGGCGCCGGTTCCGACTTGCAAGGGGTGAAAACCACCGCGGTGCTGGACGGCGATGAGTACGTGATCAACGGTTCGAAAACCTTTATCACCAACGGCTTTCTCGCGGACCTGGTCATTGTCGTGGCCAAGACCGATCCAAAGGCTGGCGCCAAGGGCACCAGTCTGTTTCTGGTCGAAGCCAACACGCCGGGATTTGCCAAGGGCAAGCGTCTGGAAAAAGTCGGCATGAAGGCTCAGGACACCTCGGAACTGTTCTTCCAGGACGTGCGGGTGCCCAAGGAAAACCTGCTGGGGCAGGCCGGAATGGGCTTCGCTTATTTGATGCAGGAATTGCCACAAGAGCGCCTCACCGTGGCTATTGGCGGGCTGGCGTCGGCTGAAGCTGCGTTGCAATGGACGCTGGATTACACCCGCGAGCGCAAGGCGTTCGGCAAGGCGATTGCCGATTTCCAGAACACCCGTTTCAAGCTGGCGGAAATGGCCACCGAAATTCAGATCGGCCGGGTATTTGTTGATCGCTGCATGGAATTGCACCTGCAGGGCAAGCTGGATGTGCCGACCGCGGCGATGGCGAAATACTGGGGCACGGACCTGCAATGCAAGGTGCTCGACGAGTGCGTGCAGTTGCATGGGGGGTACGGTTTCATGTGGGAGTACCCGGTAGCCCGGGCGTGGGCTGATGCGCGGGTGCAGCGGATCTATGCCGGGACCAATGAAATCATGAAGGAGATTATTGCGCGGTCGCTTTGATGATCTGGTGAATTCGAGATCGTTTTCGCGAGCAAGCCCGCTCCCACACTCGACCGTATTCCTTTGCGGGAACTCGGTTAAATGTGGGAGCGGGCTTGCTCGCGAAGGCTTTTTACCTACCGATCAAGGCGCCGGGTTCGGGTGATCCTTGTGAATCGCCTCGATGCCTTCCAGCACTTCGTCGGAAAGCTTCAGGTCGAAGCTGGCGATGTTGCTCTCCAACTGCTCCATCGTCGTCGCGCCAATGATGTTGCTGGTGACGAACGGTTGCTGCGTCACAAACGCCAACGCCATCTGCGCCGGATCCAGGCCATGCTCACGGGCCAGTGCGACATAACGGCTGCACGCAGCTTCCGATTGCGCATTGAAATAGCGGCTGAAGCGGCTGTAGAGGCTCAGGCGACCTTTTGGCGGACGCGCGCCTCCTTCGTACTTGCCCGACAGGAAACCAAACGCCAGCGGCGAATAGGCGAGCAAGCCGCACTGCTCGCGGATGGCGATTTCCGCCAGGCCGACTTCAAAGCTGCGGTTGAGCAGGTTGTACGGGTTCTGGATCGACACCGCGCGTGGCCAGCCACGGGCTTCGGCCAGGGCCAGGAAACGCATGGTGCCCCACGGAGTTTCGTTCGACAGACCGATATGGCGGATCTTGCCGGCCTTGACCTGTTCGTCCAGCGCTTCGAGGGTATCCTCCAGCGGCGTCAGGTTGGCTTCGGTCTTGTGCTTGTAGCCCAATTGCCCGAAGAAATTGGTGCTGCGTTCCGGCCAGTGCAACTGGTACAGGTCGATGTAGTCGGTTTGCAGGCGCTTGAGGCTCGCGTCGACCGCTTCAGTGATGTGCTGGCGGTTGTGGCGCAGGTTTTTGTCGCGAATGTAGTCGATGGTGTTGCCCGGGCCGGCGATCTTGCTGGCCAGGATCCAGTCGGCGCGATCGCCGCGACTTTTGAAGTAATTGCCGATGTAGCGTTCGGTGGTGGCGTAGGTTTCAGCTTTGGGCGGCACCGGGTACATTTCGGCGGTATCGATGAAATTGATCCCGGCGCTTTTGGCTCGTTCAATCTGGGCGTGCCTGGATCACAGCGCCTCGGCCAATGTCGGCGATGACCACCATGCCTGGAACAATTTGCTCGATCAGGCGTTGAATCAGCGCCGGT
>NZ_JBNNWE010000080.1:0-27841 GCF_050280905.1 Pseudomonas sp. NPDC086278 | reverse complement strand
GCAGCGGACGTTCCCACAAGCGCCAGTACTTGCTGATCTGGCCCGGACCGAAAGCCAGGTACGCGCCACCCATCGACGGGTCGGTGCTGTAGCGGCGGATTTCATAACCGGTGAACGCACCGCGTGCCTGTGGATAAAACTCGTGCAGGCGGATCAGCACCTGGTCGGCCATCTGCTTGTCGCCGAACGCCTGCATCACCCGCGCGTTGTCGCCAGACAGGTTGATCACCACATTGGCGCCGCCCTTCAGGGCCGGCTCAACCCACAACATGCCCAGACCGGTGTTGCTGTAGATCTCGCCGGTCATGCGCGCCTTGCTTTCCCAGACGGGGGTCTTGAACTTCAGCATGATCTGGTCGCGCCAACCGTAGTTGGTGCCTTTGATGGCGCCCAGGTGCTGGGCATCCAGCGCCGGGGTCATCTGGATTTTGCCCAGTGCGCGCAAGGGCACCGCCACCACGACGTAGTCAGCGGTATAACCGACGCTGCCGACTTTGACCGTCACGCTGTCCTTGTCCTGGGTAATGGACGAGACCGGGGAGCTGGTCTTGATGGTTTTCAGCTGTTTGACGAAGGCTTGAGCCAGTACCGGGCTGCCGCCGAGCAGGCGCGAAGCACGCAGGTCGCGGTCGGACACACCCCGATAAACCCGGCTCTGCTGGGCGAAATACAGCAGCGACAGGCGCGAAGGTTCGTCATAGCGGGTACGAATCTGCTGGTTCACCAGTTGACGCGCCGTCGCGGGCAGGGTCAGGCGATCCAGCCAGTTGGCGACGTTGATCTGGTCCAGCGCGAACAGCGTGCTGTTGGCGGCCGGGTTCTGCGGGTCTTCGATGGAGCGCGCGAGGTCATCCACGGTTTTTTCGTAGCGCTTGAGCGCCTCGGTTGTGGTCGGGTCCTTGGTGGCCAGGTCCGCAGCGGTGTAATACACGCCGTCGATAAGATAGCTGGGCGTACGCACGAATTCAGGTGCTGGCGTGGTGCCCAGTTTGAACGTCGACACGTATTTGTTCAGGACCGGCTGAGTCTTGTCGTTGCCGATCCACTCGCTGGTGGCCATGCCGGAACGACCGCCCAGGCTCGGCTTGGCTTCGAGCAGGGTCACCTGCCAGCCTTTATTCTGCAGTTCGTAAGCCGCAGTGAGGCCCGCGAGCCCGCCACCGATCACGATCACCGTTTTATCCTTGGCCAGCGCAGACACGCTGAACAGCCCCAACATCACCAGCGCACAGGCGCGCAGCCAACCAGCAGACATTCAGCGAACTCCGGAAATACACGTAGGAAAAAGCAGTTTCACGAGTCAGACGACTCAAAGAACCGCGAAGAATACGTCAGCCATCAATAGGCCGCCAGCAACGTCTATCGACCTATACAAAGTAGCTCAATCAACACAATGGGTTGTCCCCGCGCGATGCATTGCATAGGCTTGCGCGATTGTTTGCCCGCGCCTGCCGCGGACCGCCTCGAGGAGACTGTAAATGGGCCTGAATAATCAGTGGATGCAACGGGATCTGGCCGTGTTGTGGCACCCCTGCACCCAGATGAAAGACCACGAACAGCTGCCGCTGATCCCGATCAAGCGCGGCGAAGGCGTCTGGCTGGAAGACTTCGAAGGCAAACGCTACCTCGACGCCGTCAGCTCCTGGTGGGTCAACGTGTTTGGCCACGCCAATCCGCGCATCAACCAGCGCATCAAGGATCAGGTCGATCAGTTGGAGCACGTGATTCTGGCCGGCTTCAGCCATCAGCCCGTCATCGAGCTGTCCGAGCGTCTGGTGAAAATGACGCCGGAAGGTCTGACCCGGTGCTTCTACGCCGATAACGGTTCGTCCTGCATCGAAGTCGCGCTGAAGATGAGCTTTCACTACTGGCTCAATCGCGGCCAGCCGAACAAGAAACGCTTTGTCACCCTGACCAACAGCTACCACGGCGAAACCATGGCGGCGATGTCGGTCGGCGACGTGCCGCTGTTCACCGAAACCTACAAGGCGCTGCTGCTGGACACCATCAAGGTGCCGAGCCCCGATTGCTACTTGCGCCCGGAAGGCATGAGCTGGGAAGAGCACTCGCGCAATATGTTCGCGGCCATGGAGCAAACCCTGGCCGAACATCACGACAGCGTCGCGGCAGTGATCGTCGAGCCGCTGATCCAGGGCGCTGGCGGCATGCGCATGTATCACCCGGTGTACCTCAAATTGCTGCGCGAAGCCTGTGATCGTTATGGCGTGCACCTGATCCACGACGAAATCGCCGTCGGCTTCGGCCGCACCGGCACGATGTTCGCCTGTGAACAGGCCGGCATCCGCCCGGATTTCCTCTGCCTGTCCAAGGCCCTGACCGGCGGCTACCTGCCGCTGGCGGCGTGCGTGACGACCGAAGATGTCTACAGCGCGTTCTACGACGACTACCCGACCCTGCGCGCCTTCCTGCATTCGCACAGCTACACCGGCAACCCGCTGGCGTGCGCGGCAGCGTTGGCGACGCTGGATATCTTCGAAGAAGACAACGTCATCGAGCAGAACAAGGCACTCGCCCAACGCATGGCCTCCTCCACCGCGCACCTGGTCGATCACCCGAACGTCTCGGAAGTGCGCCAGACCGGCATGGTCCTGGCCATCGAGATGGTCAAGGACAAAGCCACTAAGGAAGCCTACCCGTGGCAGGAACGTCGCGGTTTGAAGGTGTTCCAGCACGCCCTGGAACGCGGTGCTTTACTCAGGCCGTTGGGCAGCGTGGTGTATTTCCTGCCGCCGTACGTGATCACCCCGGAGCAGATCGACTTCTTGGCTGAAGTGGCCAGCGAAGGCATCGACATCGCCACCCGCAACAGCGTCAGCGTGGCAGTGCCGAAAGACTTTCACCCAGGCTTTCGTGATCCCGGCTGATTGAGCAACGCGGTCCCCTGTGGCAAGGGTGCTTGGCTGTGGTGAGGGGCTTGCCTGTGATGAGAGGGCTGCCTGTGGTAAGGCGGCTTACCTGTGATGAGAGGCTTGCCTGTGGTAAGGGGGCTTGCCTGTGGCGAGGGGGCTTGCCCCCGTTGGGTCGCGAAGCGGCCCCAAAACCTCCCACCGCGTTTCTCTAGGTAAAACGCATCGCCTGAATTACGACTGCTTCGCAGCCGAACGGGGGCAAGCCCCCTCGCCACAAAACCAATTTTTCAGAGAACCCGCATGAGACTGTCCCGCTTCTTTATCGACGCCCCCCTGAGCACCGGCGAACACGAGTTGCCCGAAGCCCAGGCCCATTACATCAGCCGCGTGCTGCGCATGGCCGAGGGCGATGCGCTGCAACTGTTCGACGGCTCGGGCCACGAGTTTCGCGCCACGCTCAAAGACGTCGGCAAGAAGCGCGTCGTGGTGCACATCGATGAAAGCTTTGCCGGACAGGTCGAATCGTCGCTGCACATCCACCTCGGCCAGGGTTTGTCCCGTGGCGAGCGCATGGACTGGGCGATTCAGAAAGCCACCGAGTTGGGCGTGACGGAAATCACCCCGATCTTCAGCGACCGCTGCGAAGTCCGGCTCAAGGACGAACGCGCCGACAAACGCCTGATGCACTGGCGTCAGGTGGCGATCAGTGCCTGTGAGCAATGCGGCCGCTCGCGGGTGCCGGTGATTCATCCGCCGTTGTTGCTGGCGGATTGGCTGAAGCAGACCGAGGCTGAATTGAAACTGGTGCTGCACCCGGTGGCGGAACCGTTGGTGAGTCATGCCAAGCCTGGGACGCTGGCGTTCCTGATCGGGCCGGAGGGCGGGTTGTCGGAGGTTGAAGTTGATCAGGCTAAAGCGGCTGGTTTCCATGCTGCCCGCCTCGGTCCTCGGGTGTTGCGTACCGAAACCGCGCCGGTGGTGGCGTTGGCGGTGGCCCAGCAGTTGTGGGGTGACTTCTAATCCCCTGTGGCGAGGGGGCTTGCCCCCGTTGGGTCGCGAAGCGGCCCTAATCTTTCCAACCACATCGCGCTATTTGATGACGACTGCTGCGCAGCCGAAAGAGGCGGTGCGGCGGTCCGACAAGCCCCTCACCACAGGTCTAAAGCACATAAAACATAATCGCCACAAAGTGCAGCAAGCTCCCGGCAATCACGAACAGGTGCCAGATCCCGTGCGCATGTCGCAGGCGATAGTCCAGGGCAAAAAAGATAATCCCCACGGTGTAGAAAACCCCGCCGGAGGCCAGCCAGGCGAAACCGGTAGCGCCCAGCGCGGCCAGTAACGGCTTGACCGCAACCAGCACAATCCAGCCCATCACCGCGTAAATCACGATCGACAGGATCCGCGCCTCCGAACGCGGCTTGATCTCTTGCAGGATGCCGATCAGCGCCAGCCCCCAGACAATCCCGAACAGCGTCCAGCCCCACGGCCCGCGCAGGGTCACCAGGCAGAACGGCGTGTAGCTGCCGGCGATCAGCAGGTAGATCGAAAAGTGATCGACCTTTTGCATGATCGCTTTCCTGCGCCCGCGCACGCTGTGGTAAACCGTCGACGCGCTGTAAAGCACTATCAAGGTAAATCCGTAGATCGCCACACTGACAATCTTCCACGGGCTGCCGTCCATGCTGGCGATCACCAGCATCCACACCGCCCCGATCGTCGCCGCCACCGCCCCGACCAGATGGGTCCAGGCGTTCAATCGTTCCCCGTGATACATGCGTTACTCACCTCGAATCCAACACAACCTTGCGCAAGGCTCAGGCCTGCAGCGTAAAAGCGCAATATTTCAAAACACAATTCCCCCGACAAAATCACATGCGTGCACAATCGAGCCATTCGAATAAGAGTCGCGCCCATGCTGATCGACGAAGAGTTGACCCTGAAAAAACTCGAGGTGTTCCTGGCCTTCATGCGCACCGGCAATCTGGCCCGGGCCGCCGCTGAACTGCAAACCAGTAACGTCAGCGTGCACCGCGCCATCCATTCCCTGGAAAGCGCCCTGCGTTGCCCGTTGTTCAAACACGAAGGGCGCAACCTGACACCGCTGGAAAGCGCCTATGTGCTCGAAGAACGCGCACAGAAGCTGATTCAGGACGTGGTCGAGACCGTGCGCCTGACCCGTGAAGCGGCCGGCTTCTCGGCGGAACGTTTCAAGCTCGGTTCGCTGTACTCGCTGACGGTGAAAACCGTGCCGCAGCTGATCATGGGCCTGAAGATCCGCCGCAGCGAACTCAACATCGACCTGATCCTCGGCTCGAACATCGACCTGGTGTACAAGCTGAAGAATATGGAAGTCGACGCCATCCTGGTGTCGCTGGACGACAGCGTCAACGACCCGGACTGCGAGCAGATTGCGCTGTTTTCCGATGACATTTTTCTCGCCACGCCGGCGGATTCCAAGTTTGCCCAACGGGCCGAGGTCGATCTGGCCGAGGTGCGTGAGGAGACGTTCATCACCCTGACTCAGGGTTTCGCCACGCATCAGGATGGCAATCGGGTGTTCAAGCAGGCAGGGTTCGAGCCGAAGGTGGCGATGCAGGTCAACGACATCTTCACCCTGCTGAGCATGGTCAGCTCCGGGGTCGGTTATGCGTTGCTGCCGGGGAGGATTGCGGCGGTGTATGAAAACCGGGTGAAGCTGATTCCGTTGCAGGAAAAGTATCGGTTGCAGCAGCACATCGGCGTGGTGTTTTTAAAGGCCAAGGAGCGCGATCCGAATTTGCTGGCGCTGTTGGCGGAGTGCCGGATGTATGCCCATCGCCAGGGTTGAGACCGCGTCGCGCCCTTCGCGAGCAAGCCCGCTCCCACAAGGGACCGCAGTCCAGTGTGGGTTGGGAGCAGGCTTACTCTCTCAGGGAGATGCGGTCCCTTGTGGGAGCGGGCTTGCTCGCGAAGGCGTCGGTACAGTCAACAAACAACCAAAGCCCTACCCCACAATCCCGCGAACAATGAAGTACAACAACGAAGGCCCCAGCAGACACCCAAGCCCGGTGTGGAACGTCGCAGTCAACGCGCCATAAGGCACCAACCGCCGATCCGTCGCCGCCAGGCCCGCCGTCACACCGCTGACGGTGCCGGCCAACCCGCCAAACACCATCGCCGAACGCGGGTTATCCAGTCCCATCCATTTCGCCGCCATCGGCGTGCCGACCATCACCAGAATCGCCTTGATCAAACCGGTGGCAATCGACAGCGCCATCACGTCCGAACTCGCACCAATCGCCGCCCCGGTCACCGGCCCGACGATATAGGTAACCGCGCCCGCGCCGATGGTGGTCATGCTCACCGCATCGCGATAACCAAACGCCCAGGCGATGCTCGCGCCGACAATGAACGGCAGAATCGTGCCCAGCAACAACGCGATCACACCGATCAACCCGGCCTTTTTCGCTTCGGTGGCTTGCACCTCAAACGCCGTGGCGACGATGGCAAAGTCGCGCAGCATCGCGCCGCCCATCAATCCGATCCCCGAGAACAGCGTCAGGTCCGCCAGGCCTTTTTGCCCGCCAGTCAGGGTGCCGCCGACCCAGGCCAGCACCAGCCCGATGACGATGGCAATCGCCGAGCCGTGAATCCGTCCGAACGTCAGGCGTCTGGACAACACCACCGACACCCACATGATCACGCCGACGAAGGCGAACGCCGTGACCAGCCCGTTATTGGTCAGGCTTTTATCAATGAGTTCCCACATATCAGCGACCTCCCACTGGCGTGCCGACCGGAGTCAACTCAACCGGTTCGTCAGGCAAGGGTTCACCCTTGTGGGTCCGGCTGATCAAGGCAATCGTGCAGCCGCAAAGCACCACCGAACCGATTGCCGCCAGCACCGCGACCGGGCCGCCGTGCAACGCCGTCACCACGTTTTGTTGCGCGGCCATCGCCACCACCACCGGGATGTACATGGCGCCCCAGAAGCCGACGCCCATCTCGCAATCCTTGGTCATGCCGCCGCGTTTTTGCATCCACAACCGCGCGCAGATCAACAGGATCATCGCGATCCCGACCCCGCCGACGTTGGATTTCACGCCCAGCAGCACGCCAAGCGCATCGCCCAGAATCACCCCTGCCAGCGTACAAATCGCCAGCAGCGCCACACCGTAAATAATCATTGTTGTCGTCCTCAAAGTGCATCGTCGAATGTTGTTTTTGTTGTTCGAAGGCTTGAGTCGGTGGTCTAGGGTTGGCGGCTTCCCTCCTCACGCATCAGCGCCTGCAAGGTATCGAGCCGGGCACCGTCGAAAGCAATCACGCTGCCCTGCTCGAACACCCGGCGCGCCAGCCCGGTCAGCACCGCGCCGGGCGGCAGTTCGATCTGTAGACGTACGCCGCGCTCGTAGGCGCTTTGTACCGTGCCGCGCCAATCGACGACGCGGCACATGTTGAAGGCGAGGTCGTCGCGCAAGGCATCGGGATCGATCACTGGCCGCGCGCGGCTGCCGCTCAAGTAGCCCAGCGACGGCGTGCGCAGTTGCACCTTGGCGAAGGCTTTTGCCAGGGTGTCAGCCGGCGCATCCAGCAGCGGACAATGAGACGGCACGCTGACCGCGAGGCGTTTGACCAAACCTGCGCCACACTCTTTTGCCAACTCGGCCACGGCTTTCATTGCCGCGTCACTGCCGGCGATCACCACCTGGTTATCGGCGTTGATGTTGGCCAGGTACACCGGCGTATCGGGGCGGTGCACTTGGGCCAGCAGACTTTCCACGGTGGATAAATCCAGACCGATGATCGCGGTCATGCCGTAGCCCTGTGGATAAGCCTGCTGCATCAGCTCACCGCGCAGGCTGACCAGGTGCAGCGCATCACCGAAACCCAATGCGCCCGCCACCACGGCCGCCGGATAAGCGCCAATGGATAATCCGGCGACGTAATCCGGCGCCATCGACAACTGCCGTGAAGCCGCCACGCCCGCGATCAGCAGGCAAAGCTGAACCGCCCTCGTCGACTTCAATGCTTGGACAGCATCCAGCAACAGCACGTCTTCGCCGAGCACGGCACTCGCCTCGTCCACGGTGTCCCGAGGCAACCGATGGAGCATGCCCGGCTGCTGCGCGCCCTGGCCGGGGAACACCAGCAAACTGCTCACGCGAGTTGCTCCAACGGGTTCCACGGATCGAGCACCAGACAGGCTTCACTGGCATTTTTCAGCAACACCCGGCGCGCAGCACCGGCCCATTCGCGCAAGGCGACGGCGCCCAAAGGCGTCTGCAATTGCAGGTCTACGTGACACGCGGCGGTATCGAAAATCTTTACCAGCTCCCGAGCCTGTTCGCGGGCCAAGGGCTGTGGTGCACGCAGGATCAAGTCGAGATCGCTGCCCTCGTGCAAGGCCTGAACCCCGCTGGCCAATTCAAACCCGGCGCTGCCGCTGACACCCCACGCCCAGCCGCAGTCATCGAGCATGCCCCGCAACTGATCAAGGGCGCGCACGGCCGGAAGATCCCGATCAATCGAGACCTGACAGAGAGCTTCCGGTTTCACCCAATGGGACACCGCATCGACCGCCATCAGCGCGGCGTAACGCTGCTCGCGCAAGCGTCCACGCACGCCAACCGCGACCTGGCCCGACGGGCTCAGCGCTCGGCGAACCACCACCGGTTGACCGGCGCCGAGCGCTTCGCGCACCCACGCCGGCGCGTCCAGCGGCAACTGCTCGGGGGTCATCCCCCAGAGCAGGTCGTGGGCCAGAAGTGCGTTCACCACTGCGCTCTCAGCAGTTCGCGAACCTTGCTCGACGCCGCCCGGTTACTGGCACCCAAACGGCTGCTCAGATCGCGGCCCTTCTCGGCAACATCACTGATCGCCTGACTCAGGCATGCAGTCACTCGGGACAGATCCTCTGCGGTCGGCTGTTCAATCCGATCCACCGACAGCGTTTCCCAGAGCAAACCGAGGCTGGCGTAGCTGTCGATGTCATACGCCATCGGCGGCACACTCGCGGCCAACGCTTCGAGCTCTTCAACACTGCGCAACGTCACCCGCGCCGCCGAGGCCTTGCCCATGGCATGCACCATCACCCCCGGATCGCGCAGCGCAATCAGGCGGTTGGCTTGATAACCGTGGGCCAGAAACGCCCCGGACATCGCCTTGCCCACCAGCAAACCAATCACCGCGTGGCCGGCCAGTCGAGCGCGAGCATAGCTGTCTGCCGCAGCGGCCAAGGCCTGATGAATGCCGAGCGCTTCTTCGCGCCGACCGTAAGCCTGGCTCGGTACATCGACGATGGCGATCAAGGCACGCTTGTTCGGTTTATCAGCGTCGGCGGCGATCACTTCATCCACAGCCCTGGCCAAACCCCAACCTTCCAGCAGACCGACTTCGCCGTTACGGGCACGGGCAAACCGATTGTCAGGATCAGCCACCACGGCGATAAATCGCACAGCTTGATCGCCCAAAAATCCGTCAGCGGCTTTCAATGACGCCGGCAAACCTTCGACCGATTTGGCCCCCGTGCTTAGCGCGGTGAACCAGTGCAAACCTCTTAGCGAATACGTGCTCATGAGCGCGCTCCTTGATACAGATCGCGAACCACTGACGGCTCGATTTGCGGTTCGGCGTCGAGGCGCGCAAGCCGCTGCAAAAACAGCTCGGCCTGTTGGCTGCGCGGTTGTGCCGGCAAACCTTGCTGGAGCAATTCGCTGACCTGCTGCTGAATCCGCGCCACGTCATCGGCGACATAACGATCCGCCAGACCTGTCGCAAAACGCTGCTCGCCACCGGTCAGGCTCCAGATGAAAGGCCGGTCGCGGGAGTCGTATTCCTCAAGTCCCGCTTCCTGCTCGATCACTTGCGGACCGTTCAGCCCAAGCCGTGCTTCCTGGGTCACCAGCAGATAACTGCACAGCCCGGCGGCAATCGACATCCCGCCAAAGCAACCGACGCTGCCGGCCACCACGCCAACCACCGATTGGTACTGACGCAAATCGACAATCGCCGCGTGAATGTCGGCAATCGCCGCCAGCCCGAGGTTGGCTTCCTGCAACCGCACGCCGCCGGTTTCCAGCAGCAGCACGGCGCGGGTTGCAATACCTTTGCGGTTGTCTTCGGCGGCCAATTCCAGTGCACCGGCAATCTTTGCCCCGCCGACTTCACCAAGGCTGCCACCCTGAAACGCGCCTTCAATCGCAGCGATGACCACCGGCAAACCACCGATGCTGCCCTTGGCAATGACCACGCCGTCATCGGCCTGCGGCACCACGCCTTGGCGAGCCAGCCAGGGCGACATGACGCGTTGAAACGGGTCGAGCAATTCGCGGAAGGTGCCGGCGTCGAGCAAGGCTTTCGCCCGTTGCCGCGCGCCGAGTTCGACGAAGCTGCGCCGTTGCAGGTTTGGCTGGAGGAGGTCAGTCATGGCCGATCTCCTCGAAGCCTTGTTCCAGACGCAAGCGCACCACGCCCGGCGTCGCGCCGAAGTCGTGAATATCGATGGCCATGGCGGGCGGCGTCTGGCCATCGAACATCCGCGCAAACAGATGCTGCCAACGCTGTTCGGCGCCATTGACCGAGGTCTGCACCTGAATGGTCAATTTGCCGGCCTGACCCGGTTCGATCAGCACTTCCAGATCGCCCGAGCCGACACAGCCCACCAGCGTCCGCCCCCGAGGCGGCTGCCCGGCAGGGAATTCAAAAGATAAGGTTTCCATCAGAAAGCTCCGGACTCGATGCGGTCGATAAACAGGCAGGCGGCGAGCAAGTCGGCAGCGCCGCCGGGCGAGGCGTTCAACGCAATCAGTTGTTCATCCAGGTCATGCAACCGGCGACGACCGGCAAGGCTGGCACTGCCGCCCGCGTCGAGCACGGCCTGGGCGCCGCGTTGCATGGCGTGCAGGCCTTGTTCGCCGGCGCGGTAGAGCACGCAGGTGTCGGCCAGTCGGGTCATGATCGCCAGCAACGCATCGAGCCGGGCGTTCTGCTCGCCATGACCGGCAGCGCGGCTGCGTTTGAGTTGCGGCATTGCGCGTTGCATCACCGCCGGGAAACCGCGCTGCGCTTCTTCACGAGCACCGCGCGCGCCGTAACGCTGGGCGACTTGCGCGCCGTGGCTGAATGGGCGTGGCGCGTGGCGGTCGTCGAGCAATGCCAGCCGCGCAGCGCGCAACGTCACCGCGCTGGCCTGGGTATTCGAGCCTTCCAGCGCGGCGGCCGCGACCAACAGCCCCAAGGCCCAGATCGCCCCGCGATGGGTGTTCACGCCGCCGGTCGTGGCGAGCATTGCCAGCTCCCCTTCCCGGCCGATTCGCCCGACCGCTTCGCGCAGCGGCAAACCGATCTCGCCGAGTTCAATCGCCGCTTCTGCCATCTCCTTGAACGCCGGCCACAGCGACAGCGCCGACGCGTGCATCAGCCCCAGGTGCAAATCGGTGTGCGCGCCATTGCCGCGACGGTCCACCAGCGCCGGTTTCGGCGACAGGTCGGCTTCGTCGATCAGCGCGTCCACCGCCAGATCTGCCAGCCGGTCAGCCAGCGACAGGGTTTTCGGTTGCAGGTTGAATGCGTGCATTACCAGCTCCTGAACTTGGCGGGCGGGTTGTAGAGGCCACCGGACCACTCGACCAGATCGGCCACGCTTTTGGCGGCGAGCAGTTCGCGGGTGGCGTCGGTGCGGCGGATGCCGAGGTCTTCGGGCAACGCGATCAAGCCTTCGCGACGCATGCGCGCGGTGTCTTTCGGGTTGTGGCGCAGACCGATCACGGTCACGCCTGCGACCGCAGCGATCATTGCCTGGCGTTCTTCCAGCGAGCGCGCCTTGTACAAATAGGCGATGCCTTCTTCGGTCAGCAGGTGCGTGACGTCGTCGCCGTAAATCATGATCGGCGCCAGCGGCATGCCGCTTTTGCGTGCCACTTCCACGGCGTCGAGGGTGTCGACGAAGGTCGGCTTGCCGCCCTCCTGGAAGGTTTCGACCATTTGCACCACAAGTTTTTTACCGCGTTCGAGCAACGCTTGCGGTGCATCGTCGTGGCGCATGTCGAGCCACGCGGGCGTGCCGTGGCGGCGACCACGCGGGTCGTGGCCCATGTTCGGCGCACCGCCGAAACCGGCGAGGCGGCCGCGCGTCACGGTGGAAGAATGACCGTCGCCATCGACTTGCAGGGTCGCGCCGATAAACAGGTCCACCGCGTATTGCCCGGCCAACTGGCAGAACATCCGGTTGGACCGCAGCGAGCCGTCGCGCCCGGTGAAAAACACATCCGGCCGGGCGGCGATGTAGTGTTCCATGCCCAGTTCGGTGCCGAAGCAATGCACGCTTTCGACCCAGCCACTTTCAATCGCCGGGATCAGGGTCGGGTGCGGGTTGAGCGTCCAGTTGCGGCAGATCTTGCCTTTGAGGCCGAGGGATTCGCCGTAGGTCGGCAGGATCAATTCAATAGCGGCGGTGTTGAAACCGATGCCGTGGTTCAGCGACTGCACGTTGTGTTTTTCGTAGATCCCACGGATCGCCATCATCGCCATCAACACATGCACCGGCTTGATGTGCCGTGGGTCGCGGGTGAACAGCGGTTCGATGTAGAACGGCTTGTCCGCCACCACCACGAAATCGACCCACGACGCAGGGATATCGACGCGTGGCAGATCGCTGACGTCGTCCACCAGTTGATTGACCTGGACGATGACGATGCCGTCGCTGAACGCGGCCGGTTCGATCAATGCCGGGGTGTCTTCGGTGCTGGGGCCGGTGTAGATGTTGCCGGCGCGGTCGGCCATGAAACCGGCCGAGAGCACGACGTTGGGAATCAGGTCGACCACCAGCCGCGCATAGAGCTCGATGTACGTGTGAATCGCACCGATTTCCAGCAGGCCGTCTTCCAGCAACTGGCTGATGCGCAGGCTTTGCGTACCGGCGAACGAGAAATCGAGCTTGCGGGCGATGCCGCGTTCGAACAGGTCCAGATGCTCGGAGCGGCCGACGCTGGGCATGATCATGTGCAAGTCATGCAAC
The DNA here is from genome assembly GCF_050280905.1 of Pseudomonas sp. NPDC086278. Taxonomy (NCBI): domain Bacteria; kingdom Pseudomonadati; phylum Pseudomonadota; class Gammaproteobacteria; order Pseudomonadales; family Pseudomonadaceae; genus Pseudomonas; species Pseudomonas sp. NPDC086278. The sequence goes on along the minus strand of NZ_JBNNWE010000080.1, from coordinate 14,971 downwards.
TTGCCGGGATCGGCCTTGGCCAGGGAACGGGAAAGGAAATCCGCCTGCTTCTGGTTATTGCCCTCCAGCACCACCCGGTCGCCGGGCAGGATCAACGCTTCCAGCGCCGCAACGATGTTGTCGGTGGGCAACACCACGCCATCGGCCAGGTGCTTGACCAACTCAAGACGCCGCTGCTTCTCGCTGCGCCGCCGCGTCCATCGCGAGTCGGGGGTTAATGTTGTTGTCATGACCACTCCACGGGTTCGCTGTCGTGGGGGCCACCTTAGGAGGGTTCGGGAGTGGGCATCAATCAAGCGCAGCGTTGGATTGTTACGGTCAGGGTAATGATTGGCTGGAGATATCTGCTGCCGGAGCTGACGCCTTCGCGAGCAAGCCCGCTCCCACATTGGAATGCACGAACCGGTCCCAAAAAAGGCCGATCAGTCCCTTTCCGGCACTCTTCACCGCTGTGGCGAGGGGGCTTGTCGGACCGCCGCACCGCCCCGTTCGGCAAGGTCTAGCGCATAACCCTGTGGCGAGGGGGCTTGCCCCCGTTCGGCTGCGCAGCAGTCGTAAAACCATTACGCGCGGTGTACCTGATACACCTCGGTTGTAGGTTTTGGGGCTGCTTCGCAACCCAACGGGGGCAAGCCCCCTCGCCACAGAGTTTAAGAGTCCCGGAAAGGATACGATCCGTCCTTTTTGGGGAGTGATCGTTCATTGCGCGTCCCCCCTGTGGGAGCGGGCTTGCTCGCGAAGGGGCCAGCAAAAACATTGCAAAACCAGGATCAGTCGACCAACCCGGCACTCACCAGCAACTCCTCCAACGCCAACAAATCCGGCACTTTGGCCACTTGCTCTCCCACTTGCACCGCCGCTTGCTCCAGCGCGCACAACGGCACATCGACATAGCTCAGCTGGCTATCGAGCTTGTAAGAACGTGGAATTCCCTGCACCAGCAGTGCGATGAATTTCAGCTCGGGCCGTCCGCCCAAGGCATTGAGAATCACGATCCGCACCCGTTCGCCGATGACGATTCTGGCGCCGCACGCCGCCTCAAAGCTGAGCAGCGGAATCTGCCGGTCGCGCCATGTCACCAGGCCCAGATACCACGGCGGCGTGTCGAGATCGAATGCCGCCGGCTGATAGTCGATCAGCTCCGCGACGGCGACGTTGGGCAGGATCAGGTGGCGGTCGGACAAGGGCAGCAGCAGGCCGGTGAGGTTGTGGGTGCGCTGGTAAAAATGGTCATCAAGCATGGGTTTTGCTCCACAACGCGATGCTTTCGAGCAGCACCGATTCCTGGTACGGCTTGCCGAGGTAGTCGTTGACGCCGATGGCCATGGCGCGGTCGCGGTGTTTCTGGCCGGTGCGCGAGGTGATCATGATGATCGGCAAGTGCTGCAAACGTTCGTCGGCGCGCACTTGGGTGGCGACTTCGAAGCCGTCCATGCGCGGCATCTCGATGTCCAGCAGCATCAGGTCCGGCGTGTGCTCTTCAAGCAGCAACATGGCGTCGACCCCGTCCTTGGCGGTCAGCACGTTCATGCCGTGGCGTTCGAGCAAACGGCTGGTGACTTTGCGCACCGTGACCGAGTCATCGACCACCAGCACCAGCAGCGGTTTATGCGGCTCGACCTCGGCCTCCGGCGTCAGCGGCTGCGGCACACGCGCTTGCATGGCGCGGATCGGTGCCAGCAGATCGAGAATCAGCACCACCCGGCCATCGCCCAGGATCGTCGCCCCGGACAACCCCTGCACCGCCGCAAATTGTGGGCCGAGGCTCTTGACCACAATCTCGCGAGTGCCGGCCATGGCATCCACTTGCACGGCGATGTGGCGCTCGTTGCATTGCACCAGCAGCACTGGCAACGGCAGGCTCTGGCCGAGCAGTTTCGGGCGGGCGCTGGTTTTCAGCAGCTCGCCGAGGTAGCACAGTTCATAGCGCTGCCCGGCGTATTCGTAAGTCGGCGGATCGAGTCGGTAATGCCCTTCGAGTTCGTTGGGCAACACGCGCACGATGCCGTCGATGGTGTTCAGCGGGATCGCGTACTGATCGTCGAAACACTGCACCATCAGCGCCCGGTTGACCGACACGGTGAACGGCAGGCGAATGCGGAAATGCACGCCCTGCCCCGGCACCGAGTCGATGTGCATGGTGCCGCCCAACTGCCTGACTTCTTCGTGCACCACGTCCATGCCGACGCCGCGTCCGGAAATCTGGGTGATTTTCTCGGCGGTGGAAAAGCCCGGTTGCAGGATGAATTGCAGCACGTCGCGGTCGCTGATTTCACTGTCCGGCGCCAGCAAGCCACGCTTGATCGCCTTGCGCCGCACGGCGTCCAGCGGCACACCGGCACCGTCGTCGCGAATGTCGAAAATGATGTCGCCGCCCTCGCGGGACAGGTCCAGCGTGATGCGTCCCTGGGCCGGTTTGCCCGCCGCGATCCGCACCGCGGCCGGTTCCAGGCCATGGTCGACGGCATTGCGAAGCATGTGCTCCAGCGGCGCGGCCATGCGTTCGAGGACGTTGCGGTCCATCTCGCCTTCGGCGTTGCCGACCACGAATGCCACGTCCTTGCCCAGCTCACTGGAGACCTGGCGGACGATGCGTTTCAAGCGCGGCAGCATCCGTTCGAACGGCACCATGCGCGTGCGCATCAGGCCTTCCTGCAATTCGGTGTTGATGCGGCCCTGCTGTTGCAGCAGGTTTTCCGCGTCCTGATTGCGCCGGTCGAGGGTTTCCTTGAGGTCGAGCAAGTCGGAGGCGGATTCGAACAACGCCCGCGACAGTTGCTGCAATTGCGAATGACGGTCCATCTCCAGCGGGTCGAATTCTTCGTAGCCCAGGCGTTCGGCGTCGACGTGCTGGCGGCTGAGAATCCGCCCCTGGGTTTCGGTGTCGAGGCGGCGCAACTGGTCGCGCATCCGCTCGATGGTGGTTTCCATCTCGTTCAGGGTCACGCGCGCGTCGTTGACCTGTTGCTCGATACGGCCGCGGAAGATCGAGGTTTCACCGGCCAGGTTCACCAGGTCATCGAGCAGTTCGGCCGAGACCTTGACCATGTCCGCGCCGGCTTCGGCGGGCAGCGCAGGGATTTCTGGTTTCAGCGTTGCGGGCACCGCCACCGGGGTGTCGAGCACGGCCGGATGGCTGAAATTCCGGATTGCATCGATCAGCCGATCAGCCGCTGGCAAAGGTTGGCCGGCACGGCTTGCGTCGAGCATTTGCGCCAGTCGGTCATGGCTGCTTTGCAGCAGGGCGAATAACGCCGGGGTCGGTTGCAGCACGCCGGCCGACAGGCCTTCGTAGAGAAATTCCAGTTCGTGGGCGAGGTCGCCGATCGGCGCGATCTCGACCATCCGCGCACCGCCCTTGAGCGTGTGCAAATCACGCAGCAGGGTTTCCACTTCCTGACGACTCGACGGCTCGGCCTGCCAGCGCACCAGCGCCGCGCCAGAGTTCTCGATGATGTCGAACCCTTCCTCAAGGAAGACTTCCAGCAATTCAGGGTCATGCCCCGGCGAGTCGGTGACCGGCGTCGGCGCGGCGGTTTCGGTGCTGCTGGCGTTGCCTTGGCGGAATTGGCGAATCGCTTCGATCAGCTTGCCCGGATCACCCAGCGCCTGTTGCTGCTGCAATTGTTCAAGCAGCGCGGCGAGGCGGTCGTGGCTCTGTTGCAGCAGGATCGCCAGGGCTTCGCTGTGGCTGTAGCGGCGGTCGACCAAGCCTTCGTAAAGGCTTTCCAGCTCATGGGCCAAGTCGCCGACCGGCTCGACTTCGGCCATCCGCGCACCGCCCTTGAGCGTGTGCAAATCGCGCTGCAACGATGACAGCGGCGCGGCGTTCTCGGGGTCTTTCAGCCAGCGCTGCAAGGCCTGACCAGCGCTTTCGAGAATATCCACTGCCTCTTCGAGGAAGATCGACACGATCTCGTCGTCCCGTTCAACCTGTGTGGCGCGCTGCTCCAGTTCGGCGGTGGCGCTGCCCAGTTCATGAATGCTCAGGGTGCGGCTGCCGTCGCTGCGAATCAGGCCCATGGCCGACGGATCAAGACTCTCATCGAGCAAGCCGCGCAAGGCCCGGATACGTTCTGGCTGCGGGCTGACTTCCTGGCCGGCGGCCAGTTCGTCGAGCATGTTGATCAGCGCTTCGTGGGCACTTTGCGCTTCATGGAAAAACCGGTCGCTGACCGCCAGGCTGCTTTCTTCCACGGCGCCATACAGGTCGAGCAACGCTTCGCAGAGTTCATCCACCGGGTGCAGGTCGGCGAGGTGCGCGCCTTCGCCCAGGGTGGTCAGTTCATCGAGCAACGCACTGAGTTCCTGGCGTTCGCCGGGGTGTTGCTGCCAGCGCTGCAACAGGCTTTCGGCATCCAGCAGGATGTCCATGCCCTGCGCGAGGAAGTTGTTGATCAGTTGCGGATCGCGTTTGGTGCGCAACGCGGTGTGCGGCGCGTTCAACAGGGTTTGCAGGCGCTCGGCGAGCAATGCCCTGGTGCGCTCGATCAGCGAGTGCGCGCCCGCAATCTCGGCCAGCGGATCACCCTTGAGCTGCCGCAACCCGAGGCGGAACAACCCTTCGGCTTCGAGCAGCAATTCGACCTCGTCGAGGTCCAGTGCAATCAAATGCGCCTTGTACTCGCGGGTGAGTTGGTCCAGCGGGGTCGCCAGTTCGGCAATCGGCGACACACCGGCCATCGAGGCGCTGCCCTTGAGCGTATGCAAGGCCCGCAGTAGCTCGTCACTGGCTTGCAACGGTACGTGCTCGGCCGCCTGATCGAGAAAACGATTGAGGCTGGCGAGGTGGGTTTCGGCTTCCTTGCGGAAGATCTCCAGCAACAGCGGATCAAGGGCCGTGACGTCCTGGGTATCTTCATCGCTGGCCGGCGTATCACCCTTGGCGAGGCCATGGGCGCGGGCGGCCAACTGGTCGACATCGTTGCGCTGGCGCTGGGTGTTGGCAGCGAATTCGGCGATCAATTCCGGCAGCAGATTCAGCGCATCGGTCAGCAGTTGCTGCACCGCCGCCCCCGGCGCAACGCTGCGTTCCAGCACGCGATTGAGCAGGTTTTCGACGGCCCAGGCCATCTCGCCCAGTACCAGCGCCCGCACCATTCGGCCGCTGCCTTTAAGCGTATGAAACGCGCGGCGCAACTCGCTCAGAGCGGGCTTGTCATCGGGATTGGCCGACCAGCGCGGCAGGTATTCGCGCAGCACCTCCAGCACTTCCTCGGTTTCTTCGAGGAACACTTCGCGCAGCTCGTCGTCCACCGGTTCTTCGCCGGCGGGTGGCGGCAGCAGGCTGCCCGGCGTGGTCAGCGCGGGCGGGTTGACCGAAGACACCGGGCTGGCCAGCACATCGGCCAGGGTTTGCACGACGTCGGGATTGTCCAGTGCTTGCAGGTCCTGCATGACCTGCGCCTCACTCGGGCTGAGCACATCGTCGAGCAGCGGCACGTGGTGTTCGCGGGGGAAAAAGCCGAGCGCGGCCAGGCTTTTTTCGGCGACGTCGAGCAGTTGTTCGCCCTGCGCCTGCGGGTCGTCGCTGAGGCGTTCGAGGTAATACTCGATGCTGCTGATGACGTCGGCCAGGTTGTCCAGTTCCTGCCAGCCGGGCTGGCCCGGCTCCAGCAGCAGATGTTCGCGAATGAAGTGATTGCAGGCCTCGATCAGGCTCGCCGCCCGGCTCAGCGGAATCATCGCCAACGCACCGCGCACCTGGGTCAGCAACGCCGGCAGCGCCTGCAAATGCTGACGATCCCAGTCGGCGTCGATGTAGTCGACGATCATGTCCTTGGCTTCTTGCAGGCAGATGCGCGCCTCGCGGATCACGATCTGATGAATCTGCGTCAGGTCGGTGGTGGGCAGGCGACTGTCTTCCTGGCTCTCCGGCTCCACGGTGCCGACCATGCCGGCCAGCGTCGCTTCGACGTAGAGCAAGGCGCCAGCGACGTCCATGAGGATGGCGTCGTTGGGTTCGCGCTGGCCCTGGGCGAGGCTCAGCACCACCGCCAGTTGATCGATGATGACCTTGCGGGGCTGGCCGAAACCGAGCACCGCCAGGGTGTCGGCGATTTGCCGCAGCGGCGCCAGCAGGCTGTCGAGGTCCGAGGTGTGCTGGCGGTCGCTGCGCACGAACAGGTCCAGGCGCTCTTTGACCCGCACCAGTTCTTCGCACAGCGCGGCCAGCACCGAGCGCATGGCATCGCGGTCCGGACCGGCCAGCCGTGCGCGTTCTTCGTCGACCATTGCACTGTCAGGCAACGCGTCGTCCAGTCCGTAGCGATCTTTCATGGTCAGCATCTGCCCGGTGGGATGTTCGGCCTTGGCAATGTAAAACAGCAAACTTTTCAGCAATTCCGGTGGCGCCGGCTGATTGATCCCGCGCAGGCCCTGTTCGAGCAGGCGCTTGAGTTCTTTATCAGCGTCCTTGAACAGGCTGCGCAACGCCGGGCTGTTGGCAATCGCGCCGTGGCGCATGCCTTCGACCAGCGCCGAGGATATCTGCCAGAGCGGACTCAGCGGCGCGTTGCCGCACAGGCCTTCAAGGCGCGTAAACACACGGGCCAGGTAATCGAGGTTGGTTTCGTTGTCCTGCTCGCGCAGAAAACCGACCAGTGCCATCTGCAACATCTGCCGCAATTTACGCAGCACATTGGGTAAGTCCGCCGGCTCCAGCAACGCCAGGGATTCTTCGTCCAGCGCTGGCAGGTCCGGCAGTTGCGGGCTGAACAGGCTGGTTTCCGACAACAGGCTTTCGCCACGGGCACTGCGCAGATCGTTGATCAGCGGCAGCACCACCAGCGGCAAATCCCGGCGCGCGCCTTGCACCCGGTCGAGGTAGATCGGCAGTTGCCCGAGGGCTTGCAGCAACAGATGCAGCGCCTCGTCGCGATGGCTGACGCGGTTCTGCTGCAAGGCACTGGTCAGCTGTTCCATCTCTTCGGCGAGCAGTGCGGCGCCGTAGAACTCGACCATCTGCAAACTGCCGTGAACCTGATGGATGCACGCCAGGCACTCGCTCAACGCGGTCGTCGCCTGCGGATCATCCAGCAGGTTTTCGATGGCGTGATGAGCCACTTTCAGCGTTTCGGCAATCTCGCCTTTGACCCACTCGAGGGCCACATAGTCGTGCCGATCACCCATACCCACTCCGATCACTGCCCTACTCGAAAAAACGTTTGCCCGCGGGCGGTTCACGCGTTGTCCACAGCCTGCGACTTGGCCGCCGGCAAGGTGAAACCGGACACCGAACGCCGCAACTGACTGGCCATTTTCGCCAGGTTGCCAATGCTCTCAGCCGTGGCCGTGGAGCCGGACGAGGTCTGCGATGTGATCTGCTGGATCACGTTCATCGTCAGCGAAATCTGCCCGGCCGACGACGTCTGCTGCTGCGCGGCGTTGGAAATGCTCTGGATCAGCGCCGCGAGGGTTTTCGAGACGCCTTCGATTTCTTCCAGGGCCACGCCGGCATCCTGCGCCAGCCGGGCACCACGCACCACCTCGGTGGTGGTCTGCTCCATGGAAATGACCGCTTCGTTGGTGTCGGTCTGGATCGCCCGCACCAGTGTTTCGATCTGCCGGGTCGCGGCGGACGAACGCTCGGCGAGGCGCTGCACCTCGTCGGCCACCACCGCAAACCCGCGCCCGGCGTCACCGGCCATCGAGGCCTGGATCGCGGCGTTGAGCGCGAGGATGTTGGTCTGGTCGGCGATGTCATCGATCAGGCTGACGATGTCGCCGATTTCCTGAGACGACTCGCCCAGGCGCTTGATGCGCTTGGCGGTGTCTTGAATCTGCTCGCGGATGTTGTCCATGCCGTGGATGGTGTTGTGCACCACCTCGTTGCCCTTGTTGGCGATTTCCACCGAGCGCTCGGCCACCGCCGACGACTCCGCCGCGTTGGCCGAGACTTGGTCGATGGACTGCGCCATGTCGTTGATCGCCGTGGACGCTTCGCTGATCTGTTGCGCCTGATGCTCCGAAGCCTGGGCCAGATGCATGGCGGTGGCCTGGGTTTCCTGCACGGCGGCTGCCACTTGGCCGGCGGTGAGGTTGATGGTCGCCACCAGATCGCGCAGCTGGTCCACGGAGTAGTTGATCGAGTCGGCGATGGTGCCCGTGAAGTCTTCGGTCACCGAGGCGGTCACGGTCAGGTCGCCGTCGGCCAGGTCCTCGATTTCATCCAGCAAACGCATGATCGCGTTCTGGTTGCGCTCGTTCTTTTCGGCGGTCTCGCGCAGTTGACGGTTGGTTTCACGCACCATCACCAGACCGATGAGGATGATCGACGCCAACGCCAGCAGACCCAGCACGTAGCCGCCGATGGTGTCGATATTGCGCCCGCCGGCGAGGTTTTCGAAACCGGTGGCCAGGTGCGAGGCTTCATCGAGCAGGGTTTGCGACAGGGTGAAGATGTTAGTCGCCGATTCGCGGACCTTGAACAGCTCCGGCGAGGTTTCGAGAATTTCATCGACCGAGCCCGAGACGAATTCGAACAGCTCGGAAATCTCGCTCAGACGCGCCCGGGCGTCGCGGTCTTCGACCTGGCTGACCTTGAGGTCCGGAGCCCCCTGGAGCATGCCGTTGAGCACTTTGCCAAACCGCGCCGCGTCGCGACCGAACGCGTCGGCGGCCTGCTGCGAATTTTCGTCGCCGGACAACACGGTGTTCACGGCGCCAAGAATGCGTTCGGCTAGCAGCGACTGACGCTGGGCCATCGCCACCTGAGCGGCCGGGGCGCCGCGTTGCAGGAGGATTTCGACGACTTTTTCGTACTCGACCTGCAACTGCGGCACGGTTTCGGCCAGGGTCGCGGCGACCTGGTGCAGCGACAAGACGGTTTGTTCGCTGGACAGAATGGCGTCGGTGTTTTTCAGCAGGCGTTCCCAGTCGAGCTGCACGGCGCGCATTTCCGGGCGCACCGTGGCTGGCGCGGGCGGCAGGCCGGTGCTTGGGTCGCCCTTTTTCAGGTAGCCCCAGCGCTGGGCAAAATCGTTGCGCGCATCGCTCAGCAGCTTGAACGCGGCCGCTTTGCCGGCAGCCGCTTCGGTGGCGTTTTTGGCGATGCGCTGGGACAGCACGCGCAGCTCACCGGCGTGACCGATGTACTGTTTGTCGTACGTGGCTTGCGTGTTGAGGTAAGCGAAGTTGGCGAACAGCAACATGATGAACACGATCAGTGCGATGAACAGCACGATGATCTGCGAGCGGCTGCGCGATCCTTCTGGCTTGCCTGTTTTTGTTTTTATCATCGGTCCTCGCCTGTTAACCAACCGTTGGAGCCCGCCGAAGATCCCCCGTGGGAGCGGGCTTGCTCGCGAAGGCGGTGGGTCATTCAGCATTGATGTCGACTGACCCGACGCCTTCGCGAGCAAGTCCAATCGTCGCACCACCGCTCCCACAGGGGATGGCGGTCAGATCGCGACTTGCATGAAGCTCTGGGATTGCGCCAGCGCAAACGGGCTGAACACGTGCCAGTTCTGCTCACGCTGAAATCGGCCCTTGATGAACGGCGCCATCGGCTCGTTCGAGGTCGCGGCCGCCCCCAGGCTTTCCTGCGCGAAATGCTGCAAGCCGAAGACCTCATCGACCATCAACCCGGCAAACACCTCGTTGTGTTCCACCACCAATACCCGCCGTTGCTTGCGCACAACGGACAATTCATGCCCCGGCTCACTGACGGAAAAGAACCCGGACAAATCCATGATCGGCAGCAGCCGCCCACGCAAATTGGCAACGCCCTTGACCCAGGATTTGACGCCCGGCAGTTGCGTGAACCGTGGTTCGTGCAGGACTTCGCTGACCTCGCCCATCGGCGCGACGTACCAGTTTTCGCCCAGGCGAAAACCGATGCCGCTCCAGCTGTCCTGCCGGGTCGGCTGCGACGGCAAATCCGCCGCCAGCAGACGACAGCGCTGGTCGATTTGCAGCAGCAGTTCGAAAGCCGTCAGCGACTCGCTCATGGCCGCGAGATCAACCGGCCAGCACGTTGTTCAGGGTTTTGATCAGGGTTTCTTCGTCGACCGGTTTGGTCAGGTAATCCTTGGCGCCCTGGCGCGTGCCCCAGACCTTGTCGGTTTCCTGATCCTTGGTGGTGATGATGATCACCGGGATGTGCCCGGTGTCCGGGTCTTTGGTCAACTGACGGGTCGCCTGGAAACCGTTGAGGCCGGGCATGACGATGTCCATCAGCACGGCGTCGGGTTTTTCCTGACGGGCCAGGGCCACGCCATCGGCGCCGTTTTCGGCTTTCAACACTTCGTGACCGTGCTTTTCCAGCATGCCGGTCAGTTTGTACATTTCGGTCGGCGAATCATCGACGATCAGAATACGTGCCATGGTTTTCCCCATTCTTCTTGTCGACGCCCGGCCCGCTGGCCGAGCGTCACTGTACGTGTCCTACTGCGGCAAAACAGCGGCAAAGCCCGGTACGTGGGCCTGGATCGCGTTCAGCAGTTCTTCCTTGCTGAAAGGCTTGGTCAAAAACTGGTCGGAGCCGACGATGCGCCCCTTGGCCTTGTCGAACAGCCCGTCCTTGGACGACAACATAATCACCGGCGTGGACTTGAACGCACTGTTGTTCTTGATTAAAGCGCAGGTCTGATACCCATCCAGACGCGGCATCATGATGTCGACAAAGATGATGCCGGGATGATTGTCGGCAATCTTGGCCAGCGCATCGAAACCATCGATAGCGGTGATGACTTCACAGCCCACGTTTTTCAGCAGCGTTTCGGCGGTGCGACGAATCGTCTTCGAATCGTCGATCACCATGACCTTCAAGGCGTTGGAATGCTGTTCCATAAATGCTCTACCGTCGCCTTTGCGAATCAATTTGTCCGTTTTCAGGTAATCGAGGGCTCGAAACCCTTGATGCTCAAGGGCCAGCACGACATGGCGACCTTTTTAGCACAGTCTCCAAATCCAATCTATCGGCCGACTGGCGCGGTGGTTTTTCCTTGACCGGGAACACACTCAGCGCCACTCTGACGCCACTTTTTCATGTCCATCCGGACCCCCAAATTCGAGGAAAACCCCATGAGCGTTCGCGTCGGGATTGTCATGGACCCTATTGCCGGCATTTCCTATAAAAAGGACAGCTCGCTGGCCATGCTGCTGGCCGCACAGAAGCGCGGCTGGGAACTGTTCTATATGGAACAGCAGGATTTGTATCAGGGCGAAGGCGAAGCCCGGGCGCGGATGCGGCCGCTGAGCGTTTTCGCCAACCCGGAAAAATGGTTCGAACTGGGCACCGAAAATGACGCGCTGCTGAGCGATCTGGACGTGATCCTGATGCGCAAGGATCCGCCGTTCGACATGGAGTTCGTCTACTCCACGTATTTGCTGGAACAAGCCGAGCGCGCCGGCGTGTTGGTGGTCAACAAGCCGCAGAGCCTGCGCGACTGCAACGAAAAATTGTTCGCCACGCTGTTCCCGCAGTGCACGCCGCCGACCGTGGTCAGCCGCCGCGCCGACGTGTTGCGCGAATTCGCCGCCAAGCACGGCGACGTCATCCTCAAGCCGCTGGACGGCATGGGCGGCACCTCGATCTTCCGTCATCGCGCTGGCGATCCGAACCTGTCGGTGATCCTCGAAACCCTGACCGCGCTGGGCACCCAGCAGATCATGGGCCAGGCCTACCTGCCGGCGATCAAGGACGGCGACAAACGCATCCTGATGATCGACGGCGAGCCGGTCGATTACTGCCTGGCGCGTATTCCGGCGGCCGGTGAAACCCGTGGCAACCTGGCGGCCGGCGGTCGTGGCGAAGCCCGTCCGTTGAGCGACAAGGACCGCTGGATTGCGGCTCAAGTCGGCCCGACGTTGCGTGAGAAAGGCCTGTTATTCGTGGGGCTCGACGTGATCGGCGAGAGCCTGACCGAAATCAACGTCACCAGCCCGACCTGCATCCGCGAGATCGACAATGCGTTCGGCACCGACATCGGCGGCCTGCTGATGGATGCCATCGCGAAGAAGCTGCACGCCGCTAGCCTCAAGCCGCAAGCTTGAAGCGCGCGAAGAACAGCTTGTCGCTTGACGCTTGAACCTTGAAGCTAAAAACCAACATTGCGTTATCATGCCGAGCCCGAAAAAACGCGATGTTGGTTTTTTGCCATGACTCTTCCGTCCGATCTGCCCGCTGAACTCGCCCACCGTGGCGTGCGCCCGGCCGATCGCCTCGGATTTACCCTGTTTCTGGCGGCACTGATTCACCTGGCCTTGCTGCTGGGCGTCGGTTTCACCATGGTCGAACCCAAGCAGATCAGCAAAACCCTGGAAATCACCCTCGCCACCTTCAAAAGCGAAACCAAGCCGAAGAAGGCTGATTTTCTCGCTCAGGAAAATCAGGAAGGCAGCGGCACCCTGGACAAGAAGGCGATTCCCAAGACCACCGAGGTCGCGCCGTTCCAGGACAACACGGTGCAGAAAGTCACGCCACCGCCGGCCGCCAAGCCCGAAGAGCAGAAAGCACCGCCCAAGGCTGCCGTGACCACCGTCGCGCCGAAGCCGAAAAAAGCCCCGGCCAAAAACGAAGAGCCCAAGACCGACAGCAAACCCGCCGTGGCCGCGCCGACGTTCGACAGCTCGCAGCTGTCCAGCGACATCGCCAGCCTCGAAGCGGAACTGGCCAACGAACAACAGCTGTACGCCAAGCGCCCGCGCATTCACCGCTTGAGCGCCGCGTCGACCATGCGCGACAAAGGCGCCTGGTACAAAGACGAATGGCGCAAGAAGGTCGAGCGGATCGGCAACCTGAACTACCCCGACGAGGCACGGCGCAAGCAGATCTACGGCAATTTGCGGCTGATGGTCTCGATCAACAGCGACGGCTCGCTGTATGAAGTGCTGGTGCTGGAGTCGTCCGGGCAACCGCTGCTGGATCAGGCCGCGCAGCGGATCGTCAGGCTGGCGGCGCCGTTTGCGCCATTTACCGGGGATTTGTCGGACGTCGACCGACTGGAAATCATCCGCACCTGGAAGTTTGCGCGCGGCGACAAGCTCTCCAGTAATTGAGCCCCCCACAAATCCCAGTGATTGCCCCCCCTACAAATCCCCCTGTGGGAGCGGGCTTGCTCGCGAAGGCGGTGTGTCATTCAACATTCATATCGACTGACACACCGCCTTCGCGAGCAAGCCCGCTCCCACATTTGATCGGTGTCGATCACCAAATTGCGGCATCCCCAGCTTGTCAGTTCGCCCCTCCAACGCCACACTAGCGCTCATGAAAAACGTCAGCCCCAGTTACCTCAAGCATCAATTCCTGATCGCCATGCCACACATGGCCGACCCGAACTTTGCGCATACCTTGACCTACATCGTCGAGCACACGGCCAATGGGGCCATGGGGCTGGTGGTCAACCGTCCGCAAGAGCTGAACCTGGCCGACATCCTTGAGCAATTGCGCCCGGATATCGAACCGCCAGCACTCTGCCAGCATGTGCCGATCTTCATCGGTGGCCCGGTGCAGACCGATCGCGGGTTTGTCCTGCATCCGTCGGGGAAAACCTTTCAGGCCACCGTCGAACTCGACGGCCAACTGGCCCTGTCGACCTCCCAGGACGTGCTGTTCGCCATCGCCGACGGCGTCGGCCCGGCGAAAAGCGTGATCACGCTCGGCTACGCAGGCTGGGAAGCCGGGCAACTGGAAGCCGAACTGGCCGACAACGCCTGGCTGACCTGCCCTTACGACGCCGACATCCTGTTCAACACCAGCAGCGAACTGCGCCTCGAAGCGGCGGCCAGGCACCTGGGCGTCAACCTCAGCCTGCTGACCAGCCAGGCGGGGCACGCCTGATGGCCCTGCGCCTGATTCTGGGTTTTGACTACGGCACCAAACAGATCGGCGTGGCGGTCGGCCAGGTGATCACCGGCCAGGCCCGCGAACTGTGCACGTTGAAGGCACAAAACGGCGTTCCGGACTGGAATCAGGTCGAAGCCCTGATCAACGAGTGGAAACCCGACGCCGTGGTGGTCGGCCTGCCGTTGAACATGGACGGCACCCCCAGCGAGATGTGCCTGCGGGCCGAAAAGTTCGCCCGCCGCCTGAATGGCCGCTACAACCTGCCCTTTTATACCCATGACGAACGCCTGACCACGTTCGAAGCCAAAGGCGAACGACGTGATCGGGGCGGCCAGAAAGGCAGTTACCGCGACAACCCGGTCGATGCCATCGCCGCCGCCCTGCTGCTGCAAGGCTGGCTCGACGAAAATGGCGCCCTGTTCGAATCCTGACTGCACCTAATCCTCAAGAGTCGCAACAAGCGTCTCTACTTAGCGACAACCCGAGCCAAACCCCGCACGCACCGGCTCGGGCCCAAGAAGGAGCAACCATGAGCCTGCCCAATCCCGCCGAACTGATCAGCCAGATGGCGATCCGTCTCAAGGCACACCTGGAACACCGTGGCATCAGCGAACCGCGTTACATCGGTATTCGCACCGGCGGCGTCTGGGTCGCCCAGGCGTTGCTCGATGAACTGGGCAGCGACTCGCCGCTTGGCACCCTGGACGTCTCCTTCTACCGCGACGACTTCAGCCAGAACGGCTTGCATCCGCAAGTGCGACCTTCGGCCCTGCCGTTCGAGATCGAAGGCCAGCACCTGGTGCTGATCGACGACGTGCTGATGAGCGGCCGCACCATCCGCGCCGCCATGAACGAACTGTTCGACTACGGCCGCCCGGCCAGCGTGACGCTGGTGTGCCTGCTGGACCTGGACGCCGGCGAGCTGCCGATCCGGCCGAACGTGGTCGGTGCGACGCTGACCCTCGCCGCTCACGAGCGGGTGAAGCTGTCCGGCCCGCAGCTCAAGCTCGAACTGCAAGACCTCGCCCTTTAATCCGCCCTATTGAGAGTCCCCCTCGCGATGACGCCTCTAGATACCAAGCGCCCGCTGCAGCTCAATGATCAGGGCCAGCTGCGCCACTTCCTCTCGCTCGACGGTTTGCGCCGCGAGCTGCTGACGGAAATCGGAAGAGAGTCGTGTAG
>NZ_JBNNWE010000079.1:0-28018 GCF_050280905.1 Pseudomonas sp. NPDC086278 | reverse complement strand
TGCGTGGACATATCCACGGTCTTCTGCCCGGAGAGCAAAGTCGCGAGAACCGGCACTACGGTGGAAACTGTAGAGCGCGGCTGATCTTGTCGAAAGATGGCAAAACACTTAGGGTGTTACCTGAAAGGTATATACCCCAGCAGCCTTTCTCTTTTGCCTCGGGAGGCTGTCACGCGATGAAAATGCACCACTTTCGCAACGTCGTAGCGGTCGTTGAACGCGGCAGCCTGCGCGCTGCCGCACGGAGTCTGGGCCTCGCTCAGCCGGTCGTGTCGCGAAGCCTTAAGGAACTGGAAGAGGAGTTGGGCGTAACGCTGTTCGAGCGAGGCAGGTTAGGAATGGTGCCGACCAAGGCGGGCGAATTGTTCGTGCGGCGTGCCAAGGCGATACAGGCCGAGTACCAGCGCACCCTTGATGAGCTGGATCAACATCGCGGCGTTGATAAAGGTTCTATCGTTGTCGCCTGCTCGGGCGCGGCGTTGATGGGATTGTTGCCCCTGACACTGGATCGTTTTCGCCGGCGCTTTCCCGGTGTCCGCGTAAAAGTGATTGAAGGCACCTATCCCATGCTGGAGGCCGATATCCGCGATGGTTTGATCGATCTTTATTTCGGCCCCGTGACCAAACCGCAGCAGCACACCAACATGAGCATCAAACCGTTGATGATTAACCGCCGAATCATCGTCGGCCGGCGCGGTCATCCCTTGCAGCATGCAACCACGCTGGAAGAGCTGATTGACGCCGAATGGCTGACCACCCCGGTTGCGGAAAATATCGACGATGAAGTGCTCAGCGTTTTCAAACTCGCCGGGCTGCCATCGCCCAATATCGTCATGCAGGCCACCTCAAGCATGAGCGTGACCAGCATCGTTTCCTCATCCGATCTGCTTGCGCCGTTGCCGGAACAATGGCTCGGATTTATCAATGCGACCAATTTGCTGAGCCGAATCATGGTAACGGGCATCCCCGATGCACCGCCCATTTGCTCGGTTTACCACACAGAATTGCCCTTGACCCCGGCCGCACAGTTTCTCCACGACATGGCCGAGCAGGCAGCACTGGATAACCACGAAAAACTGTAGATTCTGCGGCAGCAGGCGCGCGTATACCTTTTAGGTAACACCCTGCAGATTTTGCCGTCTTTCGAAGAAATCAGCCCGACCTTAATGTTCAAGCCTGTATTCACAGACGCCGAACATTAAGAGGGATGAAATCTTGAACGAAACGCTTAGCGATCAAGCCATTGATCAACTTTTTTTAACCGCTCGGTCACACAACGGCTGGCTGGAAAAGCCCGTTGATGATGGGTTGCTCAAGCGTCTTTACGAAGTGCTCAGGCAAGGCCCGACCGCCAACAACTGCAACCCTGCGCGGTTTCTCTTTGTGCAGTCGGAGGAGGGCAAGCAACGTATGCTTCCGGCACTCAAGGGTGCTAATGGCGAGAAAGTTCTGGCGGCGCCAGTGACGGTGATTATCGCCATCGATACGCAATTTATTGAGTTTCTTCCCCAGTTGTTCTCTGCGTACGACCTGGCAGCCATGCTGCGCGATGATCCTGCAGCAGCCGCTACGATAGCTTTTCGTAACGGCAGCTTGCAGGGCGCTTACCTGATATTGGCCGCGCGGGCGCTAGGATTGGATTGCGGCCCCATGTCCGGTTTCGATAGCGCCAGGCTTGATCAGGAATTCTTCCCGGACGGTCGCTGGAAAAGCAATTTTCTCTGCAGTCTTGGCTATGGCGACAGAGAGAAAGTTCGTCCTAAAGGACCGCGTTTGAGCTTTGAGCAAAGCTGCGTTTTGGTTTAGAAGATAGCCATCAGGCTGGAGCGGAGTTTGAGCGTATCCCGCAGCGCTACTGGGCCAATCCTTCCAGAGCAATGCTTATCGTCGAAGAAGGGTGGCCGGTGGTTTGGCTCGCAGACGAAACCGGCTGAGTCTGGCTGCGATAACTCTGGGGACTGCTGCCCAGTCGCTTTTGAAAGACCCGCCGCATGCGTTCCTCACGACCAAAACCGACGGTTTCGGCAATTCGCTTGATCGGTTCTCGGGTGGTTTTCAGCAGTTGACTGGCGGCTTCAAGGCGCAAGTTCTCCACGGCTTGCGCGGGTGTTTCACCGGTAGCGGCAAGATACGCACGGGCAAAGTGGCGCGGGCTCATGCCAAATTGCTCGGCCAGCCGTTCCACTCGCAAATCACCGTTGAGATTCCCGGCAATCCACGCATGAAGGCGCGCAATGCGCACGTCCGGGTCGGTGCGCAAGGACTTGGACTGGGCGTTAAGCGAAGCACTGAGTTGCGGTTGCTCGGCGCTGCGCCACAGAAACACGGTGAAGTAACGCGCCAGTGCCAACGCCGCGTGGGCGCCGAGGTCCTGCTCGACCAGGCCAAGCGCCAGATCAATTCCTGCCGTGGCACCGCCGCAAGTCCAGAGGTTGTCGTCATGCAGATAGAGCGTATCGGTTTGGCATAACACCGCCGGGTAGCGCGCCTGTAATTCCTCGGCAAACTTCCAGTGAGTCACGACTCTTCGACCATCGAGCAGGCCGGCGGCGGCCAGAGCAAACGTGCCGGTGCCAATCGAGCAAAGGCGGCGGATCTGCGCGGCGCGTTTGCGCAACCAGTCACAGGCGTGTTCATCGGCTTCGAGGGCTGCCATCCCCGGTCCGCCCGCGACAATCAGCGTATCGATTACGGGTGCCATCTGGTCGATCTGCTTAAGCGAACAGGTGGTCACGGTGATGCCCGAGATCGACATGACCTGACCACCCTGCGGCGATGCGACCAGTAAGCGATAGGGCGGATTCGCGCTGAAGGACCCCGCCAAAACCCGCGGTATCGCGGCAAACACCTCAAGTGGTCCGGCCGCATTGAGCAGCAACAGATCATCGAACGCCAGCACTACAACCGTGCGCGGAGGCGGCGGCGGAATGTCCGGCATGGCAGCAAAGGAGGGGTGTTTGGCATGGAGCGGCACGGCGGGCCTCGACATACTGAAATCAATGCATAAATGAGAGCACGACAATGCCGCTAAAACCTTCTGCTGCCAAGCACCCGCTGACTGCAAGGCTTAAAGCCCTGTTGTGCTGCGCGGCGTTGTTGCTCGCCCATCCTGCGTCCGCCGCGAGCGAGCCGTTGAAGATGGGCGATCAAAGCGGCCTGACTCAGGCCTTGCTGCATGCGGCGGGAGAGGACAAGGATCTGGCGTACTCGCTGTCGTGGCACCCGTTCCTGGCCGGCACAACCATGCTCGAAGCGCTTAGCGCCGGGGCGATCGATGCCGGCGTGGTAGGCAATGCGCCGCCAGTGTTCGCTCAGGCTGGCGGTTTCGACATTCGCATCATCGGCGTGGCAAGTGGCGCGCAAAACAATAACGCGTTGCTGGTGCCTGATGGTTCCAGTGCCCGGACGGTGGCGGATCTCAAAGGGCAGAGAATCGCCGTGGCTAAAGGTAGCAGCGGCCACTATTTGTTATTGGCCGCGTTGCATCAGGCGGGGCTTACGCCGCGCGACGTGAACATTGCCTACGTCAGCCCGGTGGATGCGCAGAATGCCTTTGCCAGCGGCAAACTCGAAGCCTGGTCGGTGTGGTATCCGTTTGTTGGTCAGGCCACTTCCCGGGGAGCGCGGATTCTGCTCGACGGCAGTGCCTGGCCGGAAACCGGTCTGAACTTTACTGTCGCCAGCAAGCGCGCACTGGAAGACCCCGAGCGAGCGGGGCAGGTCGGGGATCTGCTGGCCAGACTGGCGCGCGCCCAAGCCTGGGCCACCGCGCACCCCGCAGACTGGGCCGATGTATTCGCGCAAACTACCCGTCTACCGGTCGCGCTGGTGCAAGAAATGCTCGCGCATCAAGACCTTCGCTACGTGCCGATCCAGCCCTCGGTCATCACGTCGCAACAGCGGCTGGCGGACATGTTTGCCGCCGAGCGCCTGATCCCGCGCCCGTTGCAGGTCGAGCAGATATTCGACGACCGCTTCAACACCTTGCTACCAACGCCTTAACAACCCCTTCGACTTCGCCTGGCCGCTTTGCTGTCGGCCGGGATTTATACGCCTGGAGAAAAGCTATGCCCAATCTGGAACGCACCACCCTCAAACGCCGGAAAACTGGTTTGATCGCTGTCGATCATGCCCGCAGCGGCGGCGGTTACACCTTGTTCGCCCCGCAAACCGCGGATGGCAACGTGTACTTGATCGACCTTGACGGCGAGATCGTCCATCGCTGGAAACTGCCGCAACGCCCCGGCCGCGACGCAGTGATCCTGCGCAACGGCAACCTTGGCTACAACGGCAATCATCCTGATTCGCCGGATCTGTTTCCGGGCTGGTCGGTGTGGCATGGCGGTGCGTTCAGCGAAGTCACTCCTGAAGGTGAAGTGGTCTGGGAACACACCGATCTGCTTCATCACCACGACGCGCAATGGCTGGACAACGGCAATCTGCTGTACACCACCGCCGAGCCGTTGAGCGCGGAGCTGGCGCGTCGCGTAGTCGGCGGGATTCCCGGCAGCGAGGCGCCGGGCGGAGTGATTTATGCCGATGTGGTCAAGGAAGTCGATCGCCAAGGCAATGTGCTTTGGGAATGGCGCAGTTGGGAACACCTGCGACCTGAAGACTACCCGCTGCACGAGTGCTTCGAACGTCATCACTGGCCAATGACCAACGCAGTGACGCCGGGGCGCGACGGCAAGGTGATTCTCAGCCTGCGCAGTGTCTCCTCGGTGATCGCCGTGCAACGTGGCAGCGGTGAAGTGTTGTGGCGTCTGGGCCACGATCTGGTCGCGCAGCAACATTGCCCGAGCGAACTGGAAAACGGCAACGTGCTGGTGTTCGACAACGGCATCTTCCGTCCGCACATCAGCATGCCGCACTCGCGCATCGTCGAAATCAACCCAGTGACTCAACGCATCGAATGGCAATACGCCGACACCCCGGGCTATGCCTTTTTCACCCCGTTCATGGGTGGCGCACAACGCTTGCACAACGGCAACACGCTGGTGACCGAGGCCAACTTCGGCCGCTTGTTCGAAGTGAACCAGGTCGGTGAAGTGGTCTGGGAATACGTCAATCCGTTCTTTGCCAGCTATCCCGATGCGCCTTCGCGCAGTTATTTGCCGGGGGAAAACAACGCAATCTTCCGTGCGCATCGCTATCAGCGCCAAGACCTTCCTTGGATGCGTGACTGACCACGCGCTGACACTGTGTTGGCGACTGAAACACTGCTTTGCCGGTTGCCGATATGAAATTTGTCCTGTAGTTTTTCATGAAATTATAAGAATAGAATTTCATGAGGCCCAGAATGTTTCAGCAATCCCAGCGCCATGTAGAAAGCTACTACGCCCACAGTTGCGCCGATATTCTGAGCACTCGGCCCGTGCTGGAAGGGCAACATGACACCGATGTGGTGATCATTGGTGCCGGGTTCAGCGGTCTGCACACGGCGTTGCGCCTGACGTTAGCCGGCAAACGCGTGACGCTGCTGGAGGCCAGTCGAGTGGCGTGGGCAGCCTCGGGGCGCAACGGCGGGCAGGCGATTGCTGGCTGGTCGTGCGATATGCCGCCACTGGAAGCTGCGCTCGGGTATGAACGGGCACGGCGCTTGTGGGACGGCATGCGCTGGGCCGCTCGGGAACTGCGCGAGTTGCCCGGCCGCCATGGCTTCGACTGCGACTATCGCACCGGGCATCTATGGACATCGGTGATGCCGCGTCGGGTCAGTCTGTTGACCGAATGGCAACACGAGGCCAGTCATAAATGGGGCCACGATGGGTTGCAGTTCATCAGCCGCGCAGAGCTGCCGCAATGGGTGGCCAGCGAGCGTTATCAGGCAGGACTTTATGACCCGGAGGGCGCACATCTCAATCCGCTGAAACTCGCACTGGGCCTGGCCGCCGCCGTCGAACGGGCCGGCGGCCGTATCCATGAGCAAAGCAAGGCGCTGAGTTATCAGGAGGAAGGTGCGGGGTTTCGGGTAATCACCGAGCGCGGCTCAGTGCGTGCTGATGTGCTGGTGCTCGCCTGCAATGCCTATCTCGATAAACTCGATCCCAAGCTCGCCAGCCGCATCTTGCCGGTGGGCACCTATCAAGTCGCCACCGCGCCGCTCACGGCGGAGCAAGCCACTGCATTGCTGCCGAGCAATGTTTGCGTCACCGACAACCAGTTCGTCCTCGACTATTTCCGTCGCACGCCGGACAACCGTTTGCTGTTCGGCGGTGGCTGCACCTATCTGGGCGGCATGCCCAAGGACATCGCGGCGGCGACCCGGCCGTTTCTCGAACGAGTGTTCCCGCAGCTCAAAGGTGTCGAAGTCGAATTTGCCTGGGGCGGCCACATCGATCTGACGATCAATCGCACACCGGATGTCGGCGGCTCGGGCAATCGTTATTGGCTGCAGGGTTATTCCGGGCATGGCGTGTTGCCGACATTGGCGGCGGCACGCGCGGTGTCCGATGCGATTCTCGGTCACACGGATGAATTGGCGTTGTATCAAGGTTTGAGCAATGGCAGTTTTCCCGGCGGCAAACACCTCGCCGCGCCGCTGGAAGCCATCGGCAAGGCCTGGTATCGACTGCGAGACAGCATCTGATGAGTCATTTTCCGGAATTCCAGCCATGAACAAGCAAGAAGAAATCGCCGCGCTGGCGATCCTGATCCACGACCTGCGCAAGCACAAGAAATGCACCCTGAAGGAACTGGCCGACAAGATCGGCCGTTCGGTGGGATTTCTGTCTCAAGTCGAGCGCGGCTTGTCGCGGCCGACGGTGGCGGACCTGACGGCGATCAGCGAAACCTTCGGCGTGCCAACCACCTATTTTTACAGTTTGCCCAAAGCCAAGGAACTGCCGTGGGTAACCCGGCCGGACGAACGCCGCACGCTGTATTACGCCAACGGCATCACCGACATTCTGGTTTCACCGCAGATGCGCGCCTCGTTCTCGATGCTTGAAAGTCATCTGGAAGCCGGCGCGAGCAGCGGCGACCGGCACTTGAGCGACAGCTCGGAGCAGGGCGGTTACGTGCTTGAAGGCGAATTGACCCTGTGGCTGGGCGATGACGAGGAACCTGCCACGTTAATGGCTGGCGACAGCTTTCAATTCGATAGCCACACCCGTTGCCGCTACGGCAACCTCACCGACCAGCTCACCCGCGTGCTGTGGGTCTACACCTGATAACAATAAAAGGATCAACACGATGGACGCTGTCTGCGCTGACTTGCTGGCTGAAGTGCGTGCTTTTCGCCAACGCTACCCCGAGGTGCGTTATGTCGACCTGATTTCCCTGGACATTGCGGGGCACTTTTACGGCAAACGCTACCCCGTGGACATGCTCGAAAAAGTCGCCGGCGGCAGCGCACTCAAATTGCCGCAAAACTGCGTATTGCTCGGCGTGCAGGGCGGGTTGTTCAAGATTGGCGACTACTGCTTCAACGATGGCGACCCGGACGCCGTACGCCGATTGGTGCCGGGCACACTCAAACCTGTAACCTGGGAAGCCCAGCCACTGGGCCAGATGCTGATCACCTCGGACGGCACCGAAAAACCGATCGAATTCGAACCCCGCGAAGTGCTGGCGCAGGTGCTCAATCGGCTGGCATGTAAAGGGATTTATCCCGTCGTCGCCTTCGAGCTCGAGTTCTATCTGTTCGACAAAAAACTGCGTGACGGCTTACCGCAGTTCCCCCGAGACAACCTGACCGACGACGCCGACGATCAACCGAACATGCACATCGAGCGTTTGTCTCGCTTCGCGCCGGTGCTCGACGAAATGGTCGAAGCCACTCGCGCTCAAGGCATCGACGCCACAGTGATCACCGCTGAACTGGGCCCCGGCCAGTTTGAAATCAACTTCGGCCACCTCGACGACGGTTTACGCGCCGCCGACTGGGCCGCTCTGTTCTGCCGCAGCACCCGTGGCGTTGCCCTCAAGCACGGCTACCGCGCCAGTTTCATGGCCAAACCGTACTTGCAGCATCCGGGCAGCGGCATGCATGTGCATGTCAGCCTCTATGACGCGACCGGCAATAATCTGCTCGCGGCCAACCAGCAACAACCACTGCGCCATGCAATCGCCGGGTGCCTGGAACTGTTGCCCCACAGCATGTCGATCTTCGCACCAAACCAGAATGCCATGCGGCGTTTGGGCGGTACGGTGAACACGGCGACGAAAGCGAGTTGGGGCTACGAAGATCGTGATGCGTGTTTGCGTATTCCTGAGTCGGATGAGAAGAACCTGCGTATTGAATATCGGCTGGCAGGGGCGGATGCGAATCCGTATCTGGTGTTGGCGGCGATTTTGGTGGGGTTGGAACATGGGCTGGAATCGGGCAAGGAGCCGATCGCACCGTTGAATGAGGATCGCGGCAGCGGGGTTGGTTTTCCGACGGAAATGTTTGAAGCGGTGAGGGCGATGCAGCATCAGCCGCAGTTACGGGAAGGTTTGGGCGCCGAGTTTGTGGATGTGTATTGCGAGAACAAACGCCAGGATCATTTGGCGTTTATGCAGGAGATCAGTGCGCGGGAATATCGGTGGTATTTGTGATGGGTTGGCAGTGACGGGCGTAGTCGTGCAAGGCTGAAACCGGTCAAAAGCGGGAGAAGGGCATCGATGTATGCCTGGCAGGTGAATACTATTCCCGTTCAAGTTGCCAGGCATCGGAGGTGGCCGCTTCCATAATCGACACCAGCTCGTCATTACGCGTAAAACAGTTAGCGGAGATCATCATTCAAATGTTTAGCTGCTTCCCATTACCGGGTTGGTCTTCAATCGCCAGAATATCCCTGTTGAAAACAGTGTTAGAGCGCCCATGAAAGCGAATGTAGCGTGAAACGCCATGCCTATCACTTCAGGATTCCCCGCAAACCAGTGGCTGAAAAACACTAGCAGTCCCCCTGCACATGACACCCCCATGCCCATGGACAACATTTGCACCATGGTCAGCGCGCTGTTGCCGCTGCTGGTCTGGTGGGGGCCAAGATCCTTGAGCGTCAGCGTGCTCATGGCGGTGAGTTGCAGGGAATTCAGCGCGCCGAAAATGCATAGCGCCAACACTTGCAACGCAACACCCCGTGGCTCGTGCCCGATCGCGAAGCTGCTGATGGTCAAGCCGATGAGCAAAGTGTTGGTGACCAGAAAGCACCGGTATCCCATGCGCGTCACCAGCCGGTTGGTCAATGACTTCACGGCGATGCCGGTCAATGCGACGGGGAGCATCAGTAACCCGGCGTTGAGCGGAGAGTAGCCTTGCGCGACTTGCAGGAACAGTGGCAGCAAAAACGGCGTCGACGAGCAGCCTAGGCGTGCGACGAAATTGCCGACCAAGCCAATGCGCAAACTGTCGACGGTTAATAAGTTCAGCGGGTACAGCGGCGCTTGATGGCGACGAGCATGTTGCCAATAGCCCGCAAGGGCAGCCAGACCGGCTATAGCCAACGTCGATGCCACGCGCCAGTCAAAACCGAAACTGGCAATGCCATCCAGTGCAAGGGTGAGGCAGAACATACCCGCGCCCAGCAAGCCGTAGCCAACGAAATCGAAACGCCCGAGCCCGGCCAACGGTTGCCCGGGCATGTATTTCCAGGCGCCGAGTACGCCAAGAAATCCCACCGGTACGTTGATCAGAAAAATCCACTGCCAGCTGGCGAACTGTACCATCCAGCCGCCCAGTGCCGGGCCGATCAAAGGGCCGATGAGGCTGGGAATAGTGACAAAGCTGATCGCCGGCAACAGGCGGCTGCCGGTAAACATACGGATCACCGCCAGCCGGCCGACCGGCAACATCAGCGCACTGCCCACGCCCTGAAGGACGCGAGCAATCAGCAATTGATCAAGCGATTGCGCTATCCCGCAGCACAGCGAACCCACGGTGAACAAAGCAATCGCCGTGATGTAAGTGCGCCGTGTGCCGAAACGATCCGCCAGCCAACCCGAGGCCGGAATCAGCAAGGCCATGGTCATCACGTAGGCGACGATGACCGACTGCATGCTCAGCGGACTTTCACCAAGGTTTAGCGCCATCGCCGGCAGCGCGGTAGTGACGATCGTGGCATCGAGGGTGAGCATGAAAAGGCCGCCCGCCACCAGCCACAACAACGAACGGCTGGTTTGCGGTGTTACTTCTGTGGTTAACATCCACGGGGTTCCTGTGAGGCAACACGGCTCAAATATCAGCGATCCATAGGTTCAGGCGCTCGGCAATTTCCGCGCTGTTATGCTCCAGCATCAGCATGTGACCGTTGCCGGTGATGCCAAACTCTTCGAGCTGCCAGTGAGTCACCGGCACGCCGGCCTGTTGCAGATACGCGGCAGTCGCGTGGTCGTAAAGCGCATGGAAGGACGCTTCGCCAGTGACGATCAGAAACGGGATGGCTTGCAGATTGATCAATTGCCGCGCCGGTTCCTGCTGCAACCAGCCGGGCAGCCGATCGGCGCGAGTGGCTGGGCTGTGAACCACCGCCAATTGCTGGTCTGCGAGCAATGGCGGCGCGTAGGTCAACTCAATGTCGGCAATGCCCCAGCGACGGCGCGGTGTGTCGTCCAGCGTCTGGCTTTCGCCTTTCTGCGCCTGCTGCATTGACATGTTCACCACCGGCGGGCCTTGTGGCTCGATGGACACCACGGCTTTCACCAAGGACGGGCGGACATCCGCCAGCAGCCAGCCATAAGGCCCCGACTGCGAATGGGTAATCAGAATCGCTTCACCGATTTTATCCAGCAACGCCGCCCCGGCGTTCTGGAACAATTGCTGACTTTTTGCACTGTCGGCAATGTAAGGAACATGCGTGGCGTAAAAAGCATCGAACACTGGATCGCCTTTGCGACCGGTGCCGGGCCACTGCGTGTGCTTCTTCGCTTGCGGCCATTCACCTTGAGTGGTGGCGGTGAAGTAGCGCTCGACAACCACCACCGGGGCAACACTCAACTCACCGTCCAGTTGCGCGTGCCAAGGCGAGCGGCCACGCGCTGGCTGATCAACCAGATAAACCTCATAGCCGAGTTCGACGAAGATCCTCGCCCAGCCCGGGCGACCGTCGGGGGTTTTCAGCCAGTTGGTCGCGGTTTGCGCGGTGCCATGCACGAACACCAGCGGATAGCGGCGCGTCACCGTGGCGGGCCTGAGTACCTCGACATACATCTGCCCGCTCATGACTTCTTTGCCGGGCGGGCCTATGTATTCACCGCCGACGTAGAAAAAGTCGTGGGCAATGGTTTCAGTCTTGTTGTTATTCATCATTCACATCCAAACAACGGTTGAAAAAACACACAGGTTTCAGTCGTTGATCTGTTCGAGCGTCTGGTCACGGGTGAGCGGCCCTAACAATGCCACCGACAGGGCACAGATGACCATGCACCCAGCCACCGCAATCAGCGCGGACTGCACGCCGAAGTGACCCATGGTGAAGGCAATCATGAAACCGCTGAGACTGCCACCGAGGCGGCCGGTGGAATAGACAAAACCTACCGCCATCGCGCGAATCCGCGTCGGATACAGTTCCGACTGATAAGCGTGATAGCCGACCGAAAGAATCGTTGTGCCCATGGTCAACAGACCGCCGCAGGCAATGATCAGCAGCGGCATACGGAACTCGGCAAACGACAGGCCCGCGACAGCGATCAGCATGGCACCAAAAACGATCTGCCATTTGCGCTCGATGCGATCCGCAAAGAACAGCGCCAGAATCGGTCCCAGCGGTGCGCTGCATCCCATCACCACCGTATACGCCAGGCTTTTGCTAACCGTCACACCCTGTTCGATGAGAAATGTTGGTGCCCAATTCAGGAAGCCATAAATGCCCATGGCCTGGAATACGTGAAAGAGCACCAGCATGATCGTGCGTGTGCGGTAACGCGGGCTCCATAGCTCGCGGAAACTGCTTTTGTGTACCACCTGCACCTTGGTCGTCGGGATCGCCACAGGCAGCGGCCGGCCGGTTTCCTGCTCAACCCCACGCTCCATGCGGCTGACTTCGGCATCGGCTTCTTGCAAACGACCTTTGTCTGCCAGCCAGCGCGCGCTTTCTGGCAGCTTGCGCCGCAGCACCCACACCAGCAACGAACCGACTGCGCCAATGGCGATCACCCAACGCCAGCCATCAATGCCCAGCGGTTCATGCGGCACAAACAGGTAGGCGGTGATGCCGCAGGCTGGAACTGCCAGATAGGACATGATCCGGTTGATGGCAAATGCGCGTCCGCGCAGGGTCGGCGGCACCAGTTCACTCAGGTAAGCGTCGATGGCAATCACCTCGACTCCGAGGCCAATCGCGGTCATCAGGCGCCAGAAGTTCAAGCCCAGCGGGCCGGTCTGGCAAGCCATGATCAGCGAACACAAGGCATAGCCGATCAGGGCGTAAGTGAACACCGCACGACGGCCAAACTTGTCGGCGATCATGCCGAACCCCAGCGTGCCGATGAACAGCCCGATAAAGGTTGCGGCAATGTAAGCCGCCGCGCCGTTGAGGGCAAAGAAGCTGTCGGTGGTGCTCAACAGCACGCCACTGCGTACCATCCCGGGGATGACGAACGAGGTGGAAAACATCTCGAAGGTTTCAAAGAAACCACCGAGCGCCAACAGCGTGACGAAACGCCAGAGGCTTTTGCTGGCCGGCAACCGGTCAAGGCGCGCAGCGATCATTTCACCACTCAGCGCACTGGGCGTGGCGGTCGCGACAGAACCTAAAGCAGCACTCATTTTTTTATCCTTATTATCGTGTGAGTCTGGCTAAACCGACTTACTCCGGAACGGCGATGGACAACAGCGGCACGTACTGTTGGCCGCCGTAGCAGTCGCTGTCGGCGAGTTCGCCTTGATACACCGGGCGCGGGAACGACGCTTTGATCGCGCGCGCAGCATCGTGATAGACCAGCACGATGTCTTCTTCTTTCTGCTGATAAATCTCCGCCAGCAGGGCGCGAGTGATTGGCTGCGTGCGCCGTACCCGGGCGTAGTTGTCTTCGTTGGTGAACATCAGGTCGAAGGTCAATACAAACGGACCGGCGTTCTTCGAACGCACCAGGCTGCAGAGTTGCGAAACAGTGGTCATGGGTCAAACCTCCAAGAGCTTGGTGCGGAACATTTCCAGCGGATTGTCGGGGAGCAGCACGTGGTTGACGCTGAAGCGATAGACCTGGCCGCGCTCCATTTCCGGTGGCGAGAACGGGTAAGCGATGGTGCTGATCAAGCCTTCGTAGCCCGGCACCGGCAGGTGTGCGCTGACGTGGGCGACGAAACTGGCGATCTTGCTGGCGTATTCCTGGGTCGGCGCAGTCACGGTGATCAGTACGCCGATTTCGTTGGGCGAGGGCGCCTTCTCGACTTCCAGCGAGCCCATCACCACGCCCATGCCATACAGGCGGAAATTGATGTCGTAGTCGCCCGGCTGTAAGCGGCCGCCGAACAGGTCGGCGATGCGCGCGTTGAAGTATTGCTGGGCTTTGGGCAGCAGTTTATCCAGCGCCATAAACACGTTGGGATCGCGAATCCCGCCGACCACCACGGTCTGAAAACCGTTGGGCTGCGCGCCTTCCAGTTTGATCGTATAGACATCCGCCGGGTGAAATGCCGAACCACTGACTTTCACCGTGCGATCGCTGAGCGCCGTATAGACGGCGGCTTCGGTGTCGACGACGCCGGACGGCTCAGTCAGCAGGTATGGGTTGGCGTTCTCATAAAGGGTGTGCGCCGCGACCGATAGTGGAGTGACTTTAGCTTCAAGATCCAGCGGCTCGATTTCGAAATGATCGTCGCGGATATAGGCGATCAAGCCATCGGCTGCCGGGTTGACGCAGCACGCCGCGCCGCACTCGATGGTCTTGGCGGCGTGCCAGGTCAGCCCACGATCGGCGCCCATGCGCTCCGGCACCACGGCGTACAACGCCGAATCACTGGCGCGACCGGCGAGAATGACTTGCGCGCCTTGATCGAGTGCTGCGCTCAACGGTTCGGTGCCCATCATGCCGACGATGTGGCTGCTATCGATAACGGCGGCGTCCAGTATTGGCGCAGGGTTGAGCGGTTTGATCCGGCCTTGTTCAAGGCGCTGGTGCAAATAGGCAGCGGGCTGGTCGGCGTAGATCAGACCGAGTTTGAAATGCAGGCCTTCTTCGTCAGCAATTTCCAGGGCGATGTCAGCCATCCAGTCGACGCCGCTGTCGCGTCCGCTGGTGCCGCAGGAACCGATGATCAAAGGGACTTGCAGTTTGTCTCGGCCCAGTAACAGCAGACGCAAATCACGTTTGCAGGCATCGCGTGAGAGTTTGGCGCGGCCACTGCCCAGGGCTGAAGGGCCGGAATCCGTGGAACCGGCATCGCAGGCGATGACATGAGGGGCGAGGGCGAGGCCCCGGTCCAGAGAAGTTGCCTTGAAGCCGGCGCCGATTACGCCGGTAGGTGCCAGAACGCGTATTTCCACAATGCTCCCCTTTACGCCTACATATATAGATCAATATATGTACTTTATTTTTGTTGGGGCGAAGATATAGTGCAGTCTGCACGCTGTAAATCTGTACAAAATTCATCAACCCGAGAGCCTGAAATGGAAACTCCTGAAGACGGTTTATACCTGTCCGCCGACGAGGCTGCGGCGATTCTTGGCATCAGCCTGGCGACGCTGTACGCCTACGTCAGTCGCAAAAACATTCGTTCATTGAAGGTTGATGGTTCGCGCAGTCGCCGATATTGGGCAGCGGATATTCAGCGTTTGGCCAAGCCGAAAAACGATGTGATCACCACGGTGACCGAGCCTCCGCGCGTCGCTGCTTCAAGTGCGATCACGCTGTTGACCGACAAAGGTTTGTACTACCGGGGCCAAGATGTCGCGCAATTGGCGGAGACTGCCAGCGTTGAAGAAGTGGCCGAACTGATGTGGCAATCGCCGGGAGCGTTCGGTGACACGTTGCCCAAGCGCCCGAAAGCTGCAACCCCGTTGCTGAAGGCGTACGCGGAGATGCACCCGGTCGAAAAAGCCATTGCCTTGTTCCCATTGATCGAGCGGGAAAACCCCAAGGCTTACGACCTGTCGCCCGAAGGCTATGCCCGCACCGGTGTCGACGTTGTGCGTTGGCTGGCGGCGCTGATGGTCGGCGCCGACGGGCCCAGTACGCAACCGTTGCCGACGTTTATCGTGAACGCCTTGGGGGTAGATAGCGCGTTCGAAGACCTGGTACGCCAGGTGGTCATTCTGTCGATGGATCACGAACTCGACCCGTCGACCTACACCGTGCGCGCAGCCGCCAATACCGGCGTTACACCGTACTACGCGGCGATCATCGGGCTGGCTGCTTCGCGTGGGCGGCGACTTGCCTACAGTCGCGGTGAAACCGTTGGTCGTCTGCTGGAAGAAATCTGTACAGCGCACAATCCTCAGGATCCGGTGTTG
Source organism: Pseudomonas sp. NPDC086278 (assembly GCF_050280905.1). NCBI lineage: Bacteria > Pseudomonadati > Pseudomonadota > Gammaproteobacteria > Pseudomonadales > Pseudomonadaceae > Pseudomonas > Pseudomonas sp. NPDC086278. The sequence continues at coordinate 12,641 of NZ_JBNNWE010000079.1, read as the reverse complement.
CAGCGTTACCGGGAAGGGGAGGCGATCCCCGGTTTTGGCTCGAACATGCACGGTGTCGCCGACCCTAGGGCGCAAAGCCTGTGGCTGACGCTGCAAGATTTGTTCGCCGGCGATATTGAGTTTCAACGCTTGCTGAAAGCCGCGCAGATCGCCCAGGAATTGCTTCAGCAACCACCGGATTTCATCCTGCTACTCAGCTTCGTCGGGCGCAAACTCAAGCTCGAAGGGCGCGAGTTGGCGTTGCCGGGAATCGGCCGGGTAATCGGCTGGCTGGCCCATGCCAGCGAGCAATATCACCACCAAACGCTGATCCGCCCCCGCGCTAAATACACCGGCATCCTGCCGGACTAATCCTCCCCAGCCCGCCACGTGCGGGCTTTGCACTCCTATTGAGTCACGGTCGCCATCGCCGCTTCGCACAGCCCTCAGCATTGACAAAATTCGTACAGATTTACACTGATTACTTGATTGATTAGGCTCGCCGTCGTCAAGTTTAAATCAATGTATTTTGTATTCGTCAATGTTTAAGCCTGAGTGACGATCACGAAATGCCGCACCACAACTCAAAACAAAAATAATAGGAGCTGCTGCATGTCACCACGCACGCGTCTGTCATTTACTGACTCCCCTTGGCTCGGCACCACATTGCTGGCCTTGACCCCGTTAGCCTGCGCCATTTCGTTCAGCGTCCACGCCGACGATTTCGAATTCGGTGACATCACCGGTCGCTACAACGGCAACATCACCGCCGGCGCGATCTGGAGTACACAAAGCCCGACGACCTCGGCGATCAACCAGGGCAGCGCCAACAGCATCGGTTATGGCCATGCCGGCCAGTTCAGCAACGGCGGCGGGCGCACGTCGGACGACAGTCGCCTGAACTTCCACAAACCTGGCGAAGTGGTTTCTTCGCCGGTGACCTTGCTGGCGGAAACCGAGCTCAAATGGCAGAACTACGGATTATTCCTGCGCGGCAAGGCTTGGTACGACTACACCCTTAATCACAAGGAAGTCGACTACGGCAGCTCCGCCAACGGTTACCAGCCCAATCACACGCTCAACGACGATCACTACGATAAGCTTGCCAAGTTCCAGGGCGTCGAGTTGCTGGATGCCTATGTGTACGGCAACTACGACATTGACGGCCGTCCGCTCAATGTCCGCCTCGGTAATCAAGTGGTGAACTGGGGTGAAGGCCTGTTCTTCCAGAACGGTATCAATGCCGTCAACCCGATCGACGTCGCGGCCCTGCGCCGTCCGGGTTCGCAACTGAAGGAAGGCTTGCTTCCGGTGCCGATGCTGTACGGCAACTTCGGTTTGACCGACAGCCTGAGCGTGGAGTCCTTCTATCAGTTGGAGTGGCGCAAAACCGTGCTCGAAGGCTGCGGCACATTCTTTTCGACCAATGACTACATTCCTGACGGTTGCTACGGCGTGCCACGCGCCGGCGCCAACGATCGCGAATCCTTCGCCAATGGCCAGATCATCCAGCGCGGTCCAGATAAAGAGCCGCGAGACATGGGCCAGTTCGGTGCGGCCTTACGCTATTTCTCAGACACGCTTGATACTGAATTCGGCGTGTACGCGATGAACATTCACTCGCGCACGCCGTATTCCAACTCGGTGATCGGCACGCGTTCGATTGCCTCCGGGCCTTATCCGGGTTGGGTCAGCCCGACCAGCAGCCCTGAGCTGGCGGCAGGCAACGGTGCTTACGACGTCAGCTATCCGGAAGATGTGCGTATTTTCGGCCTGAGCTTTTCCACCACGTTGTTGAGTACGTCGGTGTTCGGCGAAGTGAGCTATCGCCCCAACCAACCGGTGCAGTTGGCTAGTGCTGACCTGATCGCCGGGTTCGCCGCATTGCCGCCGGATCTGGGCCGGGCACTGGGTATCACCCTCGCGGACCAGGCCTATCAAAACTACGCGCCGGGCACGGTGGTCAACGGTTATGAACGCCTGAAAGTCACCCAGATGTCGATTGGCGCGGTCAAGTCGTTCCAGAACGTGTTGGGTGCCAACGCATTGAACCTGGTCGGCGAGTTCGGCATGAAGTACATGAACAACCTGCCGAGCCTGGACGAAGCGCGCTTCAACCGCACCGACCAGTATGGCTCCGACCTGTCCAACGGCAGTGCGCTGGGTTGCGCACTGGGAACACGATCCAATCCTCAATACGCCAAGCTCGGCTGCTCGAAAGACGGCTACACCACAAAGTTTTCTTCGGGGTATCGCCTGCGCGCACAGCTGACCTACAACTCGCTGCTGGCCGGCGTCAACGTCTCGCCTTACGTGGCCTTTGGTCAGGATTTGCAGGGTTATTCGTACGACAGCAACTTCATTGAAGGGCGCATCGCCGGATCAGTGGGCGTCAAGGCTGATTACCTGCAGAAATACTCCGCTGACCTTTCGTGGTCTGGCAGTGGAAGCTCGCCGTGGGCGTCAACCGACAAAGACTTCGTCGCGCTCAGCGTGAGCATGGGTTTCTAACCAGCATTCGGACAACGAGGCATCCAATGACAACAACAAAAATGATTTGCCTGACGGCTATGGGCAGCATGCTCTCCGTCCTCAGCGCCATGGCGCTGGCTCAAGCAAGTGCCGCCGATGTGGCACGCCTGGGCCAGGATCTGACACCGTTCGGTGCGCAGATGTCCGGTAATGCCAGCGGAACAATTCCGGCCTGGACCGGTGGTCTGACCCAGGCGCCACCAGGTTATGTCGCCGGTAAAAGTTATGGTGACCCGTACGCCAATGACAAGCCGCTGTACACGATCACTGCCGCCAACATGGGCCAATACGCCAATCAGTTGAGCGCTGGCTATAAGGCCATGCTGCAGAAGTTTCCCGACTACAAGATGAACGTTTACCCGACCCATCGATCAGTCGCGTTGCCGGCCAGTGAGTATGCGCAAATCAAGCAGGAGGCCGGCAAGGTCGTCCTCAATGACAGCGGCTCGGGCATGGCCAACTACGAGAAAACCAGCGTGCCGTTCCCGATTCCGACCAAGCCGCAGGAGTTGCTCTACAACCACTTGGCGCGCTATCGCCAAGGAGGCTACCAATATTTTCCGACGGAAATGGTGGTCAAACCGGGCGGCAACTACACCGTGATCCATCGCGACGCAACACTCGCCATGGCCTCGGCGCTGGGCAATCCGGAACCGAATCGGCTGTATTACTACCTGCTCAAAGTGACCGGGCCGGACAGCGTTGCCGGCCAACAAACGCTGCTGCACGAGCCGATGGATCAGGTCAAGGAACCGCGTCTGGCCTGGCAGTACAACCCGGGGCAACGCCGCGTCATGCGCGCGCCCGAGTTGGGTTACGACAGTTTTGACGGTTTGTCCGATGGGCTGCGCACCTATGACATGTACGACATGTACAGCGGCGCTTCCGATCGCTACGAATGGAAGCTGGCAGGCAAGAAAGAAATGCTCGTTGCCTACAACACCTACAAGCTCGCCGACCGCGCGTTGCAGTACAGCGACATCGTCAAGCCAGAGCATCTCAATCAGGATCTGATCCGCTATGAAACCCACCGCGTGTGGGTGGTGGAAGGGACGTTGAAGCCAGGTGCGCGCCACATCTATGGCAAGCGCACGCTGTACATCGACGAAGACAGCTGGGCGATTCTGGCCACTGACTTGTTCGATGGTCGCGGTGAATTGTGGCGCATGCAGGAAGCGCATTCGTTGCAGCGTTTCGATGTTCTGTCGAGCATCGCCATCAGCGACGTGGCTTACGACCTGCAATCGCGCAGCTACGTGGTCAACGGCCTGGCCAACCAGGAACGTGCCGAGCGTTTCGGCGTACACACGACCTTGCAGGACTTCAGCCCGGCGGCCCTGCGCCGTGCCGGTAACTGATAGCTGACGAGTGAATAAGCGTGGTCGTGCAAACGGCCACGTCGAGTGTTGCGCCCTTTATTCCAGAGACAACTTCGCGATGAAAAGTTTGATTTCGCCGCCGGCACTGGGCTTGGCGTTCTTGTTGAGCGCAAGTCTGGTCGTTGCGGCCCCGGATCGTCTGCAACGCCCGTCGCCGATGTCGGATGCGGCCAGTCGCTCGGCGCTGACGTCGATTCAGACATTGCCCGACCGCCAGGTGATGGTCGGTGACGGCGGCCATATTCTGTTGCTCGGCGCGGATGGCCGGGTCGAACAAGCCCAAGTGCCCGTGGATTTGTTGCTGACGGCCGTGCATTTCGTCGACGGCCAAAACGGCTGGGCGGTGGGGCATGACGGGGTGATTCTGCACAGCGCTGACGGCGGCGAGACCTGGCAAAAGCAGCTCGACGGCAACGAGATCAACGCGCTGCTCAATGAGTCTGCCGAAGGTGAAGTGAAGCGACTGCGTGAAGAAAAAGCCGCGCATCCGGATGACAGCACGCTAGGCCTCTCGCTGGAAAATGCGCAGTTCGCGGTCGACGACGCCAAGGCGGCGACTGCCGGCGGCGCGTCGCGGCCCTTGCTCGACGTGTGGTTTCGCGATGCCAATCAAGGTTGGGCGGTGGGTTCTTACGGAGTGTTGTTGTCGACGGTCGATGCTGGCCGTCGTTGGCAATATCAGTCTCGCGTGGACAACCCGGATCGCTTGCACCTGAATGCGATTCTCGGTCTGGCCGATGGCACCTTGTTGATCGCGGGTGAGGGCGGGCGCGTGTATCGCTCGGCGGACAACGGTGCGCACTGGCAAACACCGATCACGCTTGGGCCTGCATCTATCTACAAACTGTTGGCGTTGAAAAACGGCAACGTATTGGCCATGGGGTTTGGCGGCGTGCTGTTTACCAGCCACGACACCGGCGCCACTTGGCAAGCACTGGTCAACCCAGTCAAAGCCGCGCTGTATGGCGGGCAGCAACTTGTGGACGGCAGTGTTTTGCTGGCCGGGCAGGGTGGCATGGTGTTGTACAGCGACGACGGCGAACACTTCAAAGTCTGGCGTTCGCCCAGCCGCTTGCCGTTACTTGGCGTGGGGCAGATGTCCGCCTCGCAAGTCGCGCTGATCGGCAGCGCAGGTCTTAAAGTCCAATCCTTGGCAGAGCTCAAGGAGCACCTGCAATGAACGCCAATCTGAATGTCGATGTGCATCACGCAGGCCTCGCTGCGCGTTTGGTCGGGCATCTTGAACATGCATTGTTCGGCTACCGCAAAACGGTACTCGTTGTGTTTGCTCTGGTGTCGTTGTTGCTCGGATTCGCCGCGCTGTCGTTGCGCCCGGATGCCAGTTTCAGCCGGATGATTCCGATGCATCATCCTTTTGTAGCCAACTACCTGAAATTCGAAGATGTACTGCGCCCGCAAAGTAACGTGTTGCGCGTCGTAGTGGAAAATCCGCAGGGCTATATCGTCAACAAGGCGTTCCTTGAAACCCTGCGCGAAATCAATGATGCGATCTTCTACGTGCCCGGCGTCGATCGCGGTAACCTCAAGTCACTGTGGACGCCCAATGCGTTGTGGGCCGAAGTCACCAACGAGGGCATCCGCGCCGGGCGTGTGATTCCGGATGATTACGATGGCGGGCCGCAGGCACTCGCGCAAGTCAGGCAAAACATTGTTCGAGCCAACATGCTCGGCAGTTTTGTCGGCAACGACTTCAAGTCGGTGGTGATCCGCGTGCCGCTGTTGGAGAACGACCCGCAAACCGGCAAACCACTGGACTACGGCGTACTCGCACAGAATCTAGAACAGCAGGTGCGCGAGCGCTTCGACGCCCAAGGCGTGCATATCCGGGTCATCGGTTTCGCGCAGATCATTGGCGATCTGTTGGCCGCTTTCGGCGATATTGCGCTGTTCTTTGCCATCACCGTCGGGCTCATCACGCTGTTGCTGTACGCCTATTGCCGCTGCTGGCGAAGCACCGCCGTCACCGTACTGACCTGTTTGCTGACGGTGCTTTGCCAACTCGGCCTGCTCAGCCTGTTTGGGCTCGGCCTCGACCCGTATTCGATTCTGGTTCCGTTTCTGGTGTTTGCCATCGGCATCAGCCACGCCGTGCAGAATATCAATCTGATGATGGTGGAAGTGGGCAATGGCGCGACGTCGTTGCAGGCGTCGCGCCGCACATTCAGAGCTTTATTTCTCCCGGGTTCGACGGCATTGTTGGCGGACGTTGTTGGCTTCATCACCTTGATGGTGGTCGACATCGGCGTGATCCAGCAATTGGCGATCACCGCGAGCATCGGCGTATTTGTCGCGCTGTTTACCAAGATGTTCCTGCTGCCGGTGTTGATGTCGTATGTCGGTGTCAGCCCGGCCGGGTTGCGCAAACAACAACGGCGGATGAACCACACTTGGCCGCTGTTCACCCGACTGTCGCGCGTCTGTGAGCCACGCTTTGCCTGGCCATTGATTCTCGCTTGCCTGGTGTTGCTCGGCTACGGCTACCATGCGCGCCAGACCTTGCAAATCGGCGACCTCGACAAGGGGGCACCGGAGTTTCGCCCGCAAGCGCGGTACAACCTCGACAACGCGTATCTGCTCGATCACTACACCACCAGCACCGACGTTTACGTGGTGATTTTCAAAACCCCGCAAGAGCAATGCGCACGATTCGCCGCCGCCGATCTGGCCAACCGCTTTGCCCGCGACATGCGTCAGGTGCCGGGTGTGGAATCGGTGCAATCGCTATACGACGCCATGCGTTTCAAGATCATGGCGACCAACGAAGGCAACCCGAAATGGGCCGAATTGTCGCGTGATCCCTACGTGATGAACACCGCGCGCTCCGGTGCCGCCAGCGAGTTCATCAACAGTGATTGCAGCGCCGCACCGATCAGCCTGTACCTCGCCGATCACAAGGCAAAAACCCTGACCGGCGTGGTCAACGCCGTCAACGCCTTCGCTGCCGAGAACAACACGGGTGAACTGCAACTGTTGCAAGCCGCCGGCAGCGCAGGCATCGAGGCGGCAACCAATATCGTCATCGAACGTGCGGAAACGCTGATGCTGATTCTGGTCTTCATCATCATTACGGCGGTCGTGTGGTGGGAGTTCCGCTCGCTGAAAGTAGCGTTTGCGCTGATGGCGCCGCTGTATCTGTCGACGGTGCTGTGCGAAGCCGTGATGGCGAAGATGGGGCTGGGGGTAAAGATTGCGACGCTGCCGGTGATCGCGCTGGGCGTGGGGATTGGCGTGGATTACGGGATTTATCTGTACAGCAAGCTCGAAGGCTTTCTGCGTCAGGGGTTGGCACCGCAGGAGGCTTTCCTTGAATCGCTGAAAACCACGGGGACTTCGATTGTATTTACAGCGTTGACCCTGGCGGCGGGCGTCGCGACGTGGATGTTCTCGGCGCTCAAGTTTCAGGCAGACATGGGCATGCTGCTGATGCTGCTGTTTATCTGGAACATGATAGGGACGTTGGTGCTGACGCCAGCGTTGGCTTCTGTGTTGGTTTTTGGCAAGGCTGGGGGAAGACCTGTTTCCTCGCCCGGCCTGTGAAGCTCGCAGTCCAGAGGCCTATGGATGCTGGTTTTCAAAAAACCATTCTTTGGAGTCTGGTTGGAAATAGGGTGATCTTTGGCAGGCTCAGAATTGAGCAATGTGGTTTGTCCCAGAGCTGGTTGCTCACCGCACCTCCTAACAGCCTCAATTGTAAGGCTTGGAGGTCTCAAGGGAATTGGGGCCTGTTCACAAAGCACCCACAAGCTGAACAAAGGGTTCGCAGGTGAATATGGCCGTAAGCTATCATCTCAGTCTTCGTATGAGGCTCACCAGAAGTTCACCTTCCCGCTCAGACCCAAGATCGATCATTCAGTCTTCGGCAGATGAATGCCTGGTAGCCGCCAGCCTGCTTGGAGACACGGATGTTCATTCGCTTGCGCGCAATCTATCACCGGGCATTAGGTGCCTATAACGCTTGGAGCAACGAGACTCGCCGTAAGATAGCCGCGTTGAAGCGGTATCCACGTGCAGCCGTTAGCGCCTATAAGGCCGCATGTGCGTTTTTGGCCGCGCCTACTCATGAAAACCTGTTTGAGCCGCTAACTCCTGTGCTTATTGAGCCAGGGAAAGTCCATCGGTATGAACGCGAGTTACTAAACGGCCTCAGGAACGATCAGGTTAGGAACATTGCGATCACGGGGGAGTATGGGGCAGGGAAGAGCAGCGTGCTTCGCACCTTTGTCCACCGCCACCCAGAGTTTGTCTACGCGTTTGTTTCGTTGGCCACATTCGGCAAGGACAACGAAATTTCCGGGGCCTATGAGCTTGTTACTGAGGCCGGCGTGGCTGGGGGGGGGAGCATCGCCCTCCGAATCTGCGCGCTCATCGGGGTCACACGCCAAGGCTGACCAAGAATCAAAATCCGAGGAAAATAAGGCCGAATCCGATCTCGTTGCCCGGATCGAGGAGACGATAGTCCAGCAGCTACTGTATTCCGTCCCTGCAAAGACACTCCCCAAGACCCGTCTTAAGAGGATAGACCAAGCGTCGGGCTTGAAGATCTGGTTCAAAACTATCTGCTATGGCTTCCTCATTTTGGCAGGTCTGAGACTGTACGTCCCAATAGCTGAAAAGCTGCCTAAGATCGAACCTGCCTGGATCCTAGAATGGTTAATGTGGATACCGAGCTCTCTCGCCGTAGCGGTCGCCGCACTGGGGACCGTTTACTTCCTGCATGCGGGCCTGAGGCTGGCGTCGTTGTTCAGTATCGATGGACTGACGCTCAAAGGCGGCAAACTGGAAACCACTCACCATGGCTCCGTACTGCACAAGAATATTGACGAGATCATTTACTGCTTCGAGCGCAGCAGCATTGACGTGGTGATCATTGAGGATCTCGACCGTTTCGGGATTCATGACGTGTTCACCCGATTGCGAGAAATCAATTTCATCATCAAGCAGTCACCCCAGGTGAACCGACCTGTCTACTTCGTCTATGCGCTACGCGATGAGATGTTCGTCGTTGGCGAAAAAACCAAGTTTTTTGACCTCATCGTCCCCGTGATCCCTGTGATCAACTCGGAAAACTCCCAAGAAAAATGATGGAGCTTCTGAACGGTCGAAGCTTCAAATCAAAGCCGTTGGGCGAGCACCTCGACCGTCGACTGGTGGAAACTGTTTGCTATTACATCGATGACCTTCGACTGGTGAAAAATATCGTCAACGAGTTCGATATGTTCTCGAATATCCTTGCGAGCGGCCTACGTCTGGAACCAGACAAGCTGTTTGCGATTGTCGCGGTTCGAAACCTACACCCTGGAGCGTATGCCGACCTAGTCAAACGGCGAGGAGCGATTTATGGCGTCATCAAGGGCCTCGACGCCTGGAAAATCCAGCAAAACGAGGCGCATGCCAAGCAGCTTGATGATTTAAGACGTGAGCGAGATGAGCGAGTGTCCGAGTTGGCTAACAACGTTAGTGAACTCAGGGCTTACGTATGGTTCACGCTCCTTCGGTTGGCCGATATCGACACGGCAACCCATGTCATAATCACCGGTACCCAGTACACGCCGCAGCAGTTTGTGACCGACAAGGTGTTCGACGTGTTAATGAATCAAGCCGGGCACCTCTCAATGTATGCTGCGGATCAATACGGACGGGTATTCAAAAACTCATCTCGTAATGTCCCGACGGCAGAGCTGCTCAAGGCGACTTCCTATGAACGGCGCCATTTCTTGCTTGGGCGGCGGCTCAGTACGATAGCGGATGAGATCGCGTCGGCGCAGAGCCAATCTGATCAGGTCAACAGGATGTCGTTTACCTCTGCGGTCAAGAAAGGCTATGGAGAGGTTGTAAGGAATAATCTCCAGGGCTTGGACGTCGTGAGCTATCTGATGCAGCATGGCTTTCTCGATGCTGACTACACGGACTACCTAGGTTATTTCTATCAGGGATCGCTGACGCCTGGAGATAAAGACCTGATCCTTTCGCTCAGACGTGGTGTGCTGCTTGAGGTATCCACGTCCGTAGACAACCCGTACAACGTACTTGAAAAGCTCAAAAGTGATGAGCTGGACGAGGGCAGGGGGATAATCGTCGATTTGATCGCCTGTCTCAGCGCCCGACCAACCTCACTCTCATTCGCTGCAGCAGACGCCCAGTTAAGGCACGTGCTGAGAAGCGGCCTAAACGAGCACACGGAGCGAATGGCCCTCGTAGTACACGAGCTTTTGAGCAGGACAGAAATCGCGGGATTTATCCAGGCCGTTTACCGCCTGGAACCAAAACTGTTTCTCCGGCTTTTCGAAGCGAGTGACCTCGGAGATGCAAGCGGTGTTTTTGAAGGAAGCGAGTCCCGTCAGAAGTTAGTCAAAGCAATCGTCGATAACCTGTCGGAATCCAATTTCAAGGCCCTGGCCAATGACGCTCTGACGGATCTGGTGCCTACGATTGACTGCTTGGAAGATGCATCTCGACTGATACCAGGATTGGAAAGCAATGCCGGAGCCTGGGCGTGGCTCAGAACGTACCCGATCCAGTTCTCCTCACTGGGCAATGTGATGAGTCTCGCAGACCTCGAAAGGCTGATCGAATGGCGCTGCATGAAGATCAACCTGCCAATGCTATCGCTGATATGCGCGAAGTTGGAAGCTGGGCAGCATTCTAAAGACGCCAAATCCGAACCTGCAGATGTGGGCATCGTGTCTCTGCGTAGACTGCAGGCTTTGGGCATCAATGGGCTCGGTGATTATCTGCTATCTCACGCCGATGAGCTCGGTAGCGCATTGCTAGGTCAGTCTGCTGTCCTGGATGAATCAAGCGATTCCTTGGCCAGTTTACTAGCAGAACTGGACACAGATCACGACCTGACAAATCGACTCTTCGATCACACGACCTGTGACTTGCACACTCTCAATGACACCCCAAGACATCTTTGGGCAAAGGCACTTGAAAGTGATCGCCTGGTGGCCAAAGCTGACGCTGCGTGGATCTTTTTTGAGAAACTCATTGCGCCAGACGGCCATGTTTCGGGCGAAGAAATCGGATCGGAATCCACAACGGTGTTCACCGCCTTCATCGCTCGGAATGCATCGGTTCTCAAGGGAACGCTGTGGCAGTCAACGAGCGCAGACTGGGCGCTGCAACAGTATCTTCTGAGCTCGCCCAGCATCAGTAATGACGTGCTCAAGGTATTGCTCGATGGAGTCGTGCTCCAAGATCTATCAATGATCAAAGCGGTCTTACCTGCGGGGCGCTGGGTCATGCTGGTGACCTCATCATTCCTTCCATACAGCTCGGAGGTCAGGGACATCGTATTGAGTACTTGCCCACACCTCGAGGGCCAGTACCTGGTTGAACGGTGGGATCTAGCAATAGCCGAGGTCGATATCGGCTCGCTCCGACTCGACTCGATGCTCACGCTGAGCAGAAGCAAAGCGTTGCCACTCACACTGAAAATTCAGATGTGGTCAGGGCTTAGCTTGGAGAAGATTGAAAGCAAACCCGAAGCGGTTCCTGAGCTCGGCCGTGTATCTGCGCTAGCCAACCAAGCTGGCGAAAGGTTTGCTGATTCGCTGACGCCTGTGCTGCGACATCTGGTTCGCAACGCAAGCCTCATCCCGGAGCATCGCTCTGAAATGCTGACACAATGTCTTTCAGGGATGAAGTGGCCAGACGTTTCAGCAGCTCTGGCGTTGCTCGACGATGAGGACTTTAAAACCATGAGCTCGAAGGTCAAGAAGATCAAGGTAAGAAACACTGAGTCAAATCAGAGGTTGGTGGGCGCGATGAAATCTGAGGGGTACCTGGCAACGGTGACACCAGAGGACGACGTCATCATCGCAACTACCAGGCCTTCATCCATGACGACTGAGGGCGGGTGGGTATAGGCGTTTTTTGCCAGCAGTGTGGAAATGCCCTGGTCACTAGTGGAGGTTGTCAGGGCCGAGGAGACCGGGATAGTGACGGAGTACAGATGTACCCCTAAGGACTGATGAGAACTCACCACCCCCGTCTTGCTCATTGAGTCAGCGTGGCTTCAAGCACTTTATCGATTGACGATTAAAGCCATGTAGCGATCCGTGTATCTCTCCGGTGCAGCTTGTGAGTCGTCTGTGATGTCTTTGAAGTATCAGCTCACGAGATCTGCAGCGGCTCGTACAAAAACCAGAGAGAAATTGCCTTGAGATCTAAGGATAAAAGGATACCACTGGCTATCCTCACAAGAGATCTCCTGTCTATCTGCAGAATCGGGCCTACTTTGCCGACATCGCTTGTGTACCAGCCTTCGCCCTCGATGGCCGGGCCAGGAACCATCCAGCGAATGCTGATCTGGCCGGAGTACTCAGGCTCGCCAATCTCGGGGAAAACCATTTTGCGGGTGTGTGAGTGGATACCGTCAGCTCCGATCACCAGATCGAATGCGCGAGTTTCACCATCGGAAAAAGTCACCAGCGCTGAATCGCCACTGTCGTCGATGGCAGTGATCGTCAGGCCTTTGCGAATGCTGCACAGCGAGTTCGCGGTGTTTTCCAGAATCTGCGCAAACGCAGGACGGAATACGGCAACGCCATCCTTCGAACCTGGCCATTCTGGTCTGCGAGGTGCCGCGCGGAGCAGTTGCCCGTCAGCGGCGTAGAGCGAGGCAGCAGTCGAATCAGCAGCGAAAGTTCTGCCGGTGTCGCAGCACTCTTGGTACACCCCAAGTTCAAACAGGGCTTCGGCCGCACGACCGGACAAGGCCATCGAGGC
>NZ_JBNNWE010000078.1:0-28327 GCF_050280905.1 Pseudomonas sp. NPDC086278 | reverse complement strand
TCAACGGCCTGCTGGGAATGATTGCACTCTCGCTGGACGGCCCGCTGAACCCTGAACAGCAGCAACAGCTGTCGATTGCCCATGACTCGGGCAATCGCGCGGTCCAGTCAATGACGACTTGATGTGAAATTTCGGTTGGATACCTGAGGTGTTGTAATACGCGAACGGTAAGTAATAGATCAGGGAGTCGAGTACGATTTTGTCTCTTGGGTGCATCTGGAGACTGATGTAGGCCGCTATTGTGTCCAGCCTGAAATCCTTGCGCAGACTGGTTCCATTCAATCCATCTGTCTGCCTGTAAACAGCGAGCAGTCCTGGTAGTTGCCCGATGACCAGAATCCCCACGGCCACGGCGACAAAAAGCGGCCGCCGTGGCCCCCACGAGTCAAGTGCGGCCGCACAGATCAGGGGTAACCCGACAGCGGCAAATGTCAGGTACCTGGGGGTGAAAAGCGGGACGAACAGTGACAGCAGAAACACTGTCAGGATCGGCACAAAAAAATAGCCAACAATGAGCACCGCGTAAGGACGCTCTTTGCGATCTTTCAACAAAAGCGCGGCGGCACAAGCAAGGACGATCAGTGACGGCACCATCCGCCACCCTGACGGTACGGACACCGGATCGCCCATCACCGTGAACTGCCAGACACTCGTCAGCACGGTCTGCCACGTTAGCGGCGGGATCCAGCCCGGCCCACTCATTTCAAACAATTGATCAATGAAGTGAGGCATCCAGGGCAGAAACAACAACACAATTGCGCCGTTCGCCGCCATCCATGCCCGAATGGATAATCCGCGTGTTTGCCACCAAAACAGCCAATGCACCAAAACACACAACGCAGCGAAGTAATGCGTATAGAAAGCGGCGGTCATCAGCAAAACATAAACGACCGCAAAGCGTTTTTGCTGCGGGGCGTTGACCCAACAGACCAGCGCCACGGTAGCGCCCATCAGCCAAAAGCCGAGCAAGGTATACATGCGAATTTCCTGGCTGTAGCGCACCGATATCGGCAACAAAGCCAACAGCAAAGCCGCCATCCAGGTCGCTCTTCGCGTGGAAATCAGACTCATCAGCTTGATGCTCAGCAACAACGTGCTGACGTCAGCCAGTGCGCTGAGGGCGCGTGCAGCCAGAACGCCATTGCTGAACAACAGCATCCAGTAATGCAGCACCAGGTAGTACAGCGGCGGATGCACGTCCCGAGCGGTGGTGGACCAGATATCCGCGGGCGAATGCTCGGCGAGCAGCAAGCTGAATGCCTCGTCATACCAGACACCCGGCGCGGTGATGGCGTGAAATCTCGCAATTAACGCGCCCGCCACCACCGCAAACAGCCCCGCCCCTTCTACAAAGCGGCGCGAAACGTTCACGCTTCACGTCCGCCAAACAGGATGAATCGCGAAAAAAACAACCCGCAGATCAAACTCAACAGCGAGAACGAGGCGACCGTCACCAGCCCGTGGATTTTCCAGACATCGGCGTAATGCCCCACCACGAAACTCACCACGCCCATGAAACAGAGGTACGCAAGGTAACGCCGCACCGATGCCCCGGCTTCAAACGTATAAAGCGCGTGCACATAAAAAGAGAACATCGCCGCCACACAAAACGCCGCAACGTTGCTGGCGGCCTGACTCAGTTCGGCTGCCGTGACAAGGACGTAGAACACCTGCCAATGGATCAGCGTATTGGCGACGCCGACCACCGCATACGTGGAAAATTCTTTCCATAACGCTTTCATGCCCGTTCCTTGACCTGGCCCGTTTTCAGGTGTGTTCTCAACCTAAAGTCAGTGCGAAGGAGCGTCTACTGTCATAACTGACAGGTAGCGTGATGTTCCAGACCGACGGTCATGCCGCCGGCCTTCGTCTACCACTGGAGCGTGGTGACCGGGCGCGGTTCTTTCATGACGATAAAGCCGTAATCCCCCAGCAGATAAATCCGATAGAACAGGCTGTCCACCAGCGGCGGATACCCCTGATATCCCACCCGCGTCGCGTTGCGCCGTTCCTTTTCCCTGACCACATTGGTGATGCCGGCTTTCGGCAGGTTTTCGGCGAGCATGTAAAAGTCGTTGTTCAACAGATAGGGCAAAACCGGCATTTGCCTGAACGACCCGGCGGCGGCCACCAACCAGTGATCGGAGTAACCGATCGACAGGTATATGCGTTTGGCATCGCGCAATGCCGGCCGCGCGGCGATGTCGGCGCTGAGGGTGTACAGGGCGTTGGTGGCGAAGGTTTTTTGCAGCGTCAGCACGCGGCCATAGGCGAAGGACAGCATGAGCATCGCCAGCAGCGGGACCACTAACAGCAGCGGCAGTTTTCGATGTACCTGCGCCAATGCCAGGTGGCTGAGGTAGAACAGCAGCACCAGCACCACCGCGAACCCCATCAAGGTGCGCGCACCTTCATTGAAGTCACGGAAGAACAACGAAGCGCCAGGCACCAACAGCAGCAACACCGGCAAGGTCAGCAGACACGTCAAGCCGATCACGGCTTTCTTCGGCGCGGTGTCCTGCCGTTTCAGCACACGTTGCCCCACACGGGCTGCACCGACGATGGCGCATAACAGCAGCGCGGCGAACACCCAGGCCAACCCGCCGTGAAACAGCAACGCGATTTTTTCCAGCACCCGGCCCGCGTTGATTTCAACTTGCAGCAGCGGTGCCGCCGACGCGTTCAACAACGAGGTGCGGCTCTGACTCATGCAGGCATAGGCAGTGACGTAATAGATCATCGCGGCGAGCCCCACCTGGGCGACTTTCCAGGCAGGCAATCGCCACCACGCGGGCCACGGCAATCTGTCGTGCGCGCCGCGCAGCAGTTCCAGGCAGCAGAGCCCGAGAAAGACATTGATGCTGACCTGGTACAACCCGATGGCCAGCGCAATCAGCAGCGCCGGCACCAAGAGTTGCTGGACGCTTGAGGTGCCTTTGAAGGTGATCGCGTAGATCACCGCCACCAGGCTCAGTGCCATGGTCGGGCCGTCGTATTGATACGACAGGTTTTGCAGAAAAAACGGGCTGAACCACAGCGGCAGCACCACCAGACAATGGCAAAACGTCGGCTCGGGGAAATAGTGAAATGTCAGCCGGGTCAGCGCCGAACTCATGGCCAGCGTGGCGATCAACAGCGGCAACGGGAAGATGTTCGGGGCGGCACCGCTGAAGGTCAGCACGTTGTAAAACCATTGGGCGAACAGACGGCCCTCGCCGATCCAGCCTGTGCCGGCGGCCAGGGACCGCCAGTTGTCATCGATGTAAGGAAAATCGGCCAGGATCATCGGCAGGACTTGCAACAGTGTCGCGAGCAAAAAAAACAGCCAGACCTGACGGCCGCCGCGCTCCTTGTCCAACCAATCGCTGATCTTCATGCCGGCGCCTCAGGGGAATACCGCCTTCAATCGATAAAGCTTTGAAACCCGACGGTCGCAAGAGATCGCCAGGGCGCCGGGCTTTCAGACCAGCGGTTATCTGCACGCTGAAGCATAGAGACATTCCGTAATATCCGGGCTTTTGCAATTGCCGGCGAATCGCGCCACCCTGCGCGCCGCCGATGTGCGGCGCGCTACCTGATGCAGCGCCGGCAGCTCCTATTTCAACACCCGTTCAAGGGCCCGCAGCCATGACGACTGAACGCGATCACCGCATCGACTTTTTCCGTGGCCTGGCACTGCTCTTCATTTTCTGGGATCACGTGCCCCACAACCCACTGGGTCAAATCACCCTGCGCAATTTCGGTTTCAGCGATGCCGCGGAGATCTTCGTGTTTCTGGCCGGTTACGTGGCCGTGCTGGCCTACGGCAAAATTCTTCAACGCGACGGTTACCTGATTGCCTGCGTGAAAATCCTGCGCCGCGCATGGGTGTTGTATGTGGTGCATATTTTTCTGCTGGCGATGCTGATGGGCATCGTGTTTTTCGCCAACAGCCATGTGGAAACCCGCGATCTGGTCGAAGAAATGGGCCTGCGCCATTTCATCACCAACCCGCAGCAGGCGTTGACCGATGAACTGCTGCTGCGCTTCAAACCGAACCTGATGGACCCGCTGCCGCTGTACATCGTGCTGCTGGTCGGGTTGCCGCTGGTGCTGCCGCTGCTGGTGCGCAAGGCCTGGGCGGTGGTGGCGGTGTCGTTGACCGTTTACTTGTTGGCGCCTTCGTTTGGCTGGAACCTGGCCGCGATCAAGGACGGTGTGTGGTATTTCAACCCGGTCACCTGGCAACTGCTGTTTGTGCTGGGCGGCGCGGCCGCGATTCATGGGCAGCGACCACGGTCGGCCGTTAATCGGTCGCTGCTGCGCCAGCCGTTATTTATCAGTGCGGCGATTTACGTGGTGGCTGCCGGTGCGATCACTGTCTCGTGGCGCTGGCCACAAATACATGACGCGCTGATGCCGGCGAGCCTGAGCAATCTGCTGTACCCGATCAGCAAAACGGACCTGTCGCCGGTGCGCCTGCTGCATTTTCTGGCGCTGGCGTACGTCACCGCCAAGCTGTTGCCGGACACCGGCTGGACAAAAAACTGGCTGGCGCAGCAGTGCAGTCGCATGGGGCGTTATTCGCTGGAGGTGTTCTGCCTTGGCGTATTGCTGGCGCCATTGGCGGACATGATGAACGCCATGACTGACGATGCAGTTGCCATGCAAATCTTCACCGCACTGGCGGGGGCCATGTTGATGGGGTTGCTGGGCGTCTGGCTGGACTTCAATAAACGCCTGACCCGACCTGTCACCGCTGCAGCCGCTTAGCGTCAACGGAACGCGTGCGGGAAGCGGGTCGGTTGCAGGTGCGAGGTTTGAGGGGGGCCTCTAGTGGTGAGGTGGCTCTGTCTCTGTGGCAGGGGGGTCCTGTGGCTAGGGAACTCCTGTGGCGAGGGGGCTTGCCCCCGTTGGGCTGCGCAGCAGCCCCAAACACCAACAGCCCACCGCGTTATGTCTGGGACACCGCGTGCAATGGTCTTGGGGACTGCTGCGCAGTCCAACGGGGGCAAGCCCCCTCGCCACAGAAGCCTCCTGCCACAAAGGCTTCCTCACAAAAAAATCCATTTGCCACAAAAGCCTCCTTAGCCACCACAGCGTCGCTCACCATTCCTGCAAGGAAATCAGAAACGTCCCTCAACAGTCTCAGCTTCGACTCCGAGCATTGCCATCTAGCCTGAAAGTGTCGGTTAACTATCAAGCAAGGAAGCCATGCATTGCCTACTCAACCAAACTCACATCGCCTGCGTTCAGGCAGAAGCTCCGAGAGCGGTCGCGCTTATTTGATCACTGCGGTTGTTCGGGATCGCCACCCCATATTTTCCGATTGGCAATTGGGCCGCTTGCTGGTCGCAGAAATGCGGCGAGTACACGACGCAGGCGAGGCTGAGTCGATAGCGTGGGTTGTGATGCCAGATCATTTCCATTGGCTTATGCAGCTCAAGGCCAGCCATTTGGGTCGTGTTGTCGGTGCGATCAAGTCACGCTGTACCTTGTCGGTTAATAAAAAAACCGGGCGCAGTGGAGCGCTTTGGCAAAGCGGTTATCACGACCGGACAATCCGCGACGGGGAAGATCTGCTGCCGTTCGCTCGTTACATTGTCGCCAACCCATTGCGGGCAGCACTGGTGGACAGAATCGGCGACTACCCGCTCTGGGATGCCAACTGGCTATAGAAGCAAACCTTTTGTGGCGAGGGGGCTTGCCCCCGTTGGGCTGCGCAGCAGCCCCAAACACCGACAGCCCCCCGCGTTATGTCCGGGACACCGCGTGCAATGGTCTTGGGGACTGCTGCGCAGTCCAACGGGGGCAAGCCCCCTCGCCACAGAAGCGTCCAGCCACAAAGGCTTCCTCACACAAAATCCATTTGCCACAGAAGCTGGCAGCCACAAAAGCCTCCTGCCACAAAATCCCTTTGGCACAGAAGCCTTCAGCCACAAAAGCCTCCTTGCCACAACAGCCCGTTGCCGCAGCCCCCCTCACCACGGGTCATGAGAAAAATTCGCGACAACCGTGTGCACAATTTTTTCCCCATCGCCAACCACCGTCTAAGCTTCAGACAAGTCCGATCAATCTGCGTGAATGGATCAATCGACTATGGGCGCTTTGTGGCAAACCGATTCGAGTAAAACTGTGGTTCCGACTGAACGTGTGGATGAAGCGCCTTTACCTGAAAAACCGCGTCGCAGTCGTGTCAAACACGGCTGGAAGGCGTTCTGGTTGTTGCTGCTGATTTTCCTGATTGTGTTGGGGCTCGCGGCCGCCAAGGAAATGCGTACCTCGAAATTCCAGTCCCGGGAAGTCAGCCAATTTGCCGGCTCCCTGAGTTACTCCCTGGAACCTGGCCCCAGCGACGCCATCCGATATCCGGGCGCGGGGCCGTTTGATTTGCGCCTGGGTTACAGCTCACTCGGGGAATTCCTGCCCCGGTTGATCAAGCGCGACTACGTGATTGCAGCGCAGACCCGCTTCTCGCAAAAACTGATGGACTACAGCGACCGGGGCCTTTTCGTGCCCTACTCGGAGAAAATCCAGGCCGGCCTGTCGATCACCGATTGCCGGGCCGCACCGCTGTACCAGTTCAATTACCCGCAACAACTCTATTCAAGCTTTGACTCGATCCCGCCGGTGGTGGTCAGCAGCCTGCTGTTCATCGAGAACCGTTTTCTGCTCGACCCCAAACAACCCTTGGCCAACCCGGCCGTGGACTGGCCGCGCTTCGGCATGGCGGCGTGGTCGCAGGTCGCGAAGCTGATGCACCTGCCGGGGCAGTCGGCGGGCGGCAGCACCCTGGCGACGCAACTGGAAAAGTATCGTCACTCGCCCGATGGCCTGACGGTGTCGGGCGCGGAAAAAATCCGGCAGATGATTTCCGCCACCGTGCGCGCCTATCAGGCCGGGCCGCAAACCCTTGAAGCGCGCAAAAACGTGGTGCGCGATTACCTCAACAGCGTGCCGCTGTCCGCCGTGCCGGGACACGGTGAGGTGCATGGCATGGCCGAAGGCTTGCGCGTGTGGTACGGCGCCGATTTCAACAAGGCCAACGAAACCCTGGCCAGCACCGACACCGACCCCAAGACCCTGGCCGCGAAAGGGTTGGCCCTGCGTGAAATGCTCTCGTTGATGATTGCCCAGCGTCGCCCTTCGCATTACCTGACCAAGGGCCGCGATGAACTGGCCGACCTCACCGACAGCCACATTCGCCTGCTGGCCCAGAACAACGTGATCGATGGGCCTTTCGCGGCGGCGGCACTGGCCAGCAAGGTCACTTACCGCGACTGGCAGACCCAGCCGACGATTCAGCCGATCGAAACCAACAAAGGCATCAGCGTGGCGCGTAGCCGCCTGGGCGGTTTGCTCAATCGTCCGCTGTACGACCTCGATCGTCTCGACCTGTCCGCCACCAGCACCCTGCAAGGCGATCTGCAAAACCAGGCCACCGAATACCTCAAGCGCTTGGCCGACCCGGCGTTTGCGACGCAGATCGGCTTGATGGGCGAGCGCTTGCTCACGCCCACCAGCACCACTCAGGTGCGTTACAGCTTCACCTTGTTCGAACTGACACCGGACGGGGCCCGCGTGCGGGTGCAGACCGACAGCACCGACCAACCGTTCGACATCAACGAAGGCAGCAAGCTGGAACTGGGCTCCACCGCGAAAATGCGCGTGCTCACCACGTATCTGCAAATCATCTCCGAGCTGCACGACAAATACGCCGGCATGAGCGTCCCGGAATTGAAGAAAGTCGACGTCCCGGATCAGGACCGTCTGAGCCGCTGGGTGGTCGATTACCTGATCCAGAACAAGGACCGCAACTTGCAGACGATGCTCGGTGCCGCGCTGGATCGCAAATACTCGGCCAGCCCCGGCGAAGCGTTCTTCACCGGTGGCGGGCTGCACGTGTTCCACAACTTTCGCAAGGAAGACAACGGGCGCATTCCGACCCTGCGCGATGCCCTGCGCGAATCGATCAACCTGCCGTTCATTCGGCTGATGCGTGACATCGTGCGCTACACCACCTATTCCGGTCCCAACAACAGCGCCGAATTGCTCAAGGATGATCGCGACCCTCGGCGTCAGGAATACCTGGCCGATTTCGCCGACCGCGAAGGCACCTCGTTCCTGCTCAAGTTCTGGAAGAAGTACAAGAACAAGGACACCCAGGCGCGGCTCGACACCTTCCTCGACAGCATGCGCCCGACCCCGATTCGCATGGCGGCGGTGCACCGTTACCTGCTGCCACAGGCCAGTCAGGAAAGCTTCAACACCTTCGTGCGCTCACACCTCAAGGGCGCCAAGCTCACCGAAAAACTCACCGACGAGCGCCTGCAACGGCTCTACGAAAACTACAGCCCCGGCGCCTACGACCTGCCGGATCAAGGCTTCATCGCCAAGGTTCATCCCCTGGACCTGTGGCTGATGGGCTACCTGCTGAACAGCCCGGATGCCAAGTGGAGCCAGATCGTCAAGGCCAGTCAGTTCGAGCGCCAGGAAGTCTACAGCTGGCTGTTCAAAAGCCGGCACAAGGGTGCCCGCGACAGTCGTATCCGCACCATGCTCGAAATCGAAGCGTTCCTCGACATTCACCAGCGCTGGCAGAAAGTCGGTTACCCGTTCGACCACCTGGTGCCGTCGCTGGCCACCGCCATCGGCAGCTCTGGCGACCGTCCGGCAGCGCTGGGCGAGTTGATCGGCACCATCCTCAACGATGGCGTGCGTATGCCGACGCTGCGCATCGACACCCTGCATTTCGCGGCCGGCACGCCCTATGAAACCAAACTGATCAATGACCCGGACGTCGGCAAACGGGTGATGCCGTCCGAGGTGGCGACCGCCATGCGCGAAGCCTTGTCGCAAGTGGTGGATGCCGGCACGGCCAAACGTGTTTCCGGCAGCTTTATCACAGCGGATGGCAAACCGTTGGCCATGGGCGGCAAGACCGGGACCGGGGACAACCGCATCGAGGCCATCGGTTCAGGCGGACGGATTCTGAGTTCGAAGTCGATCAACCGCACGGCGACTTTCGTGTTCTATATCGGTGACCACCACTTCGGCACTTTGACGGCCTTCGTGCCGGGGCGCACGGCCGAAGCCTTCAAGTTCACATCAGCCTTGCCGGTGCAAGTGCTCAAGGGCATGGCACCGATTCTGACGCCGTACCTGCAACCGGGGAGTAACACCGGGTGTCTGCCGGTCGAAGTAGCGCGGCGCTGAGAAACCCGCGCAATCAAACAAGGTGGTAATTAAATATTTTGAGCATTGATAATTTCAATGTTTAACCTGTGCCCGCCCTTACTTAAGAGCAGTAATTCAGACTTTTACTTTGGGCGATGGAGGATAGGCTGGTGACTTCCATCAATGTTCAAGGTTTATTAAAACAATGCCTGACTTACAAGGACGTACGTCCGACAACAATGGCCGTCACTATGACTTTATAAAAAGCCGGATACCGCACCCGGTCAAACAGGCCTCACTCCGGCGAATCCAGGCGCTCAGCGCCACGCACGCGGGCCCTGAGCAATGGATACTCGGCGCATCGAACTTCAATCACAACTTATTGCAAGACGCCAACCTGAAACTTTGGGCATCACAAAACAAAGTAGATTTAATGCTTGATGAGTTACAGGATATTTATACATTCGCCGAACCCTTGTTGAGCACCGCACTAAAAAAACAATACGGTGTCGACGACAACCCAAGAACAACTTACTTACATCTTTATTTACCCAAAGAACGCCCCTGGTATGCCATCGATGTCTCGGCCGGCGTGGTCACTCGCAGCGTTTCGCTGCTGGATGCCGCGCTGCATAACTTCGCCCGCTCCGAAACCTGCGAAGCCGGCTCCGATTTCATCAGCCAACCCGATGAACGCGGGCTGTTTGATATCAAGCCGATCAAACGCAAAATGTCCATTGCCCAGTTCCAGACCCTGTGCCGCGAACTGGACCTTGGCGCCCGTTACACCCGGCACCTTGAAAGCTATTTACTGCCCCGTGACGCCGTTGCGAAGACGTACCTGAAACACAAAGTGGTTGAAAGCCAGAAAGCGGCGTTCGTTGCCGCGACGCACCTGGCGGCAATGACCGGCGACATCGCGGGCGATACCCGCGATCTGGTACTCGCCATGCTGGATGGCCAGCGCAACCTCACCCTCAAGGGCAAGATCGTGCAATTCGGCGAGATGTCCCTGCTGGACACGCCATTGACCGGCATTGTGCTGATTTCGCCCAACCTCGATCAAACCAGTGATGCCGCCCAGGTGATCGCCTACGTTCCCCAGGATCCCGAGCACCCGCTCAAGGAATACCCCTCGGTCACCGCCTTCATGAATGAGTTGACTCGCCAATTACGCGACAACGATTTCATCGATTCCTCACAAATGACCTATCGCCAGTACTTCAGCCAATTCGTCGCTCAGCCACAACGAGGTCACTTTTTCGCCGAACTCCAGCAACGCCTGCTCAAGATCACGCAGCACGAAAAAGCAGCACTGGACCCACGCCCGGTGTGGCGGGAGCAACCGGTGCTTAACCCCAGGTTGCGCTTTGATACGGCACCGATTACGGGCGATGTCTGGAGCCATCTCTACCAGCAAAAGCTCAACAAGTTGCTCAATGACGCCAGACACGTGGCCGTATCAACCGCCGACGCGGACAGCAACGCTCGCGGGGCCTGGTGGGACAACTTCAAAAAAATCGTCTCGGACATCTTCAACGCAGCCCTGATGATCGTCACCCCGTTTGTGCCGGGGCTGGGCGAATTGATGATGGTGTACACCGCGTATCAGATCACCAGCGAGGTCGTCACCGCCATCGTCGACCTCGCCGAGGCACAGTGGACCGAAGCCGCCGAGCATGTCGTGGGAGTGGTCGCCGACGTCATCCAGTTGGCGACCTTCGCCGCGGGCGCACAACTGGGCAACTTCGTTCGCTTGAAACTTTCACCCTTGATCGAAGGCATGAAACCGGTGCAACTGCCCGATGGCCAACAGCGTCTGTGGCACCCCGACCTCAAGCCCTACGAACATCCGGACGTCAAACTGCCGGTCGACGCCCTTCCCGATGAGCAAGGTCTGTTCACCCACGAGGGCCAGAAGGTCCTGCCGCTGGAGAACACACATTACGCCGTGCAACAGGACCCGATCACGGGTAACTACCGCGTACAGCATCCCCGCCGTTCCGATGCCTATCGACCCGAGCTGAAACATAACGGCCTCGGCGCCTGGACCCACGAAGCCGAGAACCCGCGCGAGTGGCAAGGCTCGACCTTGATGCGTCGGCTGGGTCACAGCGTGGCGGCCTTGAGCGACACCGAACTCGAACAGGTGCGCACCATCAGCGGCACCGGGGACAACGCCCTGCGCAGGATGCACTTGGACAATGCGCCGCCGGCACCGCTGCTGGTCGATAGCCTGAAGCGTTTCAAGATCCAGAAGGAAGTCGCCCAGGCCGGCGCGCGGATTCGCACAGGACAGCCGCTTGCGCCGTCTTCCTACTGGTTCGAAAACCTGCCGACCTCACTGGCGGGCTGGCCCCCCGACAAGGCACTGAAGGTTTATCCCGATGCCAGCCAGACCGGTAGCTTTCGGCTGTATGGCAACCCCGGCGCCAGCACCGATCAGACACTCGCCACCGATCTGTCCCACGTCATGAGCGGCAAGCTGCCGGAGAGCATTATTGCCTTTCTGGATGAGCAAGAACTCCAGCAGCTGTTCGGTCGGCGAGTACCCAGGAACGAGCAATTGCAAACACTGCGCAATCTGCTGGCGGGTGAAGCAGACGCGCTGAAGACGGATATTTTCGATCAGCAATACCGGGCCAGCGAACAGTCAGACAACCCGCAGTTTCGACAGCTCGCACAGAGCGTGCCCGGGCTCCCGCGCAGCGCCGTGGAAAAACTGCTGGGCCAGGCCAGTCGCGCTGATCTTGAGCGCATAACGCAGGAACAACGCGTGCCATTGGCCTTGAAAAGTCAGGCACGCGAGTCAGCGTTCGAGGCCCGCGCCAGCCATGCCTATGAAGGGCTGTATGACGACGCATGGCTGACACCCGATACCGAACGGCTGGTGCTTAACGCCCTGAGAATCCACACCGATACCTTCGCCGACCTGCGCATCGAAGTACGCGATGGCACCTTTGACGGGCCATTGCGTTGCAGCGTTGGCAGTGAAGAAGCAACGACCGTCCGGTTGCTGATCAGAAATGAACTGGCCAGGTATGAAGTACGCGACGGCATGAACCGTCCCCTGCACGATGGCGACGGGTTCTACGACACGGTCCTCTTTACCTTGCCGGCGCACACACGCACGCAACTGGGTTACCGGACGGGTCAGGGCCGGCAGTTCAGGCAATGGGTGATGGCCAAGACCGAGATGCCCGCCGAGCGTCGCACGGCGTTGCTGGAACCACCGATTCGCCCGGTTGCAGAGACCCAGACCGACATCCTGCTGCGGGGGCCGGCAATCTCCAAAACAGCCATGACCCTGGAGGAGCGCGTGAAGGATCTGTATCCCCATTTGTCCGACCGGGAAATCAATGTGCTTGTTCAATCCCTTGGCGATGGAGACCAGGCGCTTCAGACGATTCAGCGGCTTGACCGCGACTTGTACAACCTGAAAGAGACGCTCAACCAGTGGCGCTATCAGCAGCCCGACGGCTGGGGCCCCGGCGCCACTTCGTTCAGGGACACGGGCGGACGGCTCATTTCCGAGCGCCTGATCGAGTGTTTCGAACGCAAATCCCGGGTCTTGGGTGAGCGCAGTACCTCGGTTGACGCGGGTTATGCGTTGGACCTGTCGACGGAGTTGGCTGAATACGATCTGGAGCATTGGTGGAAAAAACTGCCCGACATCAAGTACTACCTCGACCAGATCAGCACGCTGAACCTGGACCGTACGAGGTTTTCTGCCAGCGCCAACGGCGTGTTGAAAGACTTTCCCCATCTTGTGCAACTGAGTGCAAGAGATTGTGGGCTGACTCAGCTGCCGCAAGGGATTGGCAGGATGCACATGCTTCAAACGCTGCGCCTGATAAAAAACCGGATCAAATTGACGCCGACCACCGTGGAACTGTTGCGAAATCTGACCCGTATGGAAACGCTCAGGCTCGATGACAACCCGCAGTTGGGACTGCTGCCGAACGTCGAACGCATGCCCAGGCTGAAAATCCTCAGCCTGAGCAACACCGGGGCTACCACCTGGCCTGAGGGCTTGTTCAAGAAGCCTCGGCCGGGAGGCTTTTACCTGGACCTGATGGAAAATCCTCTTTCCGAGATTCCGAAGGTGATCCTGGGTTCCGACGATGCACGCCTCGTTGCCCGCACGCGATTGTTCCTGTCGGACCTCTCGGACGCCAATCGCCTGGCCTACGCGCAATATCGAAAGTCGGTGGGACTAAGCCCCGTTCAGTCCTATTTGCCCGCCGCCGAACGCGCGATCCTCCAATGGCCGATGCCTAACGATTCCCATT
Source organism: Pseudomonas sp. NPDC086278 (assembly GCF_050280905.1). Classification (NCBI taxonomy): domain Bacteria; kingdom Pseudomonadati; phylum Pseudomonadota; class Gammaproteobacteria; order Pseudomonadales; family Pseudomonadaceae; genus Pseudomonas; species Pseudomonas sp. NPDC086278. The sequence goes on along the minus strand of NZ_JBNNWE010000078.1, from coordinate 14,879 downwards.
GGTGGAGTGCCAATGCGTCCGGGCTGGGCACTTTCCGGCAGGAAGCCTGGCATGACTTGATGAGCGAACCCGGTGGCGAAGGTTTCTTCGAGCTGATTCAAAAACAGACGCTGTCGGCCGATTACCGCGCCGGGGGGGAGGCGCGCGAGCTGTTGTCGGCGCGGGTATGGCGCATGATCGAGGCCATGAGCCTGGACACCGAGCTGCGCCAGGCGTTATTCGAGATGGCCAGTTCGCCGACCACGTGCGCCGATGCCGGCGCGCAGGTCTTCAACCACATGGGGATCAAAGTACTCGCCTGCGAAGCCTATGTTTTTTCGGCATCGGGCGAGGATCTTGAAGCTCGCTTGGCGACCCTGGCAAAAGGCGCCGCGCGGCTGGATCGGGTGGATGATGTCGCGCGCGAAGAATTTCGCCGCCGCAACGAAAAACCGGACAACGAGCAGGAAGCCAATCCGGATGAAGTCGAGGTGTTTTTGGCGTTTGAAACCGGCCTGGCTCATCGCCTGAATCTGCCTTGGCAATCCAGAACCATGCTTTTCCACGAAAGGGCAGCCGTCAAACAAGCCAAGCTCGACACCGCCTATGACACGGTCATGTCGATGGAGCAAGGCGATGGGCTGGTCAACGGCATGCTGGAGCATCCCTTCTGGGAAAAATACCTGCGCGATACCTATCCGAACGAATTTCGACGTAACGCCCGACGCTATGAGGCCAGGACCGACCTGCTCGACGAGCTGCGTGACGCTCAACGGGCCTGGGTCGATTCAAGAGGATTGCAATTGGCGCAACGCCGGGCGCTCAGGCAACGATTGCAAGACCTTTGTGGCCAACTGGGGATTCCCGAGAGCAGCGTGTTCACCGATGAGCGTATGAGCGATGGGGTTTACAACCGTCTGCTCAACGATATCGGTTACGAAGAAAAGCACTTGAGCAGAATGCTGACCCGGGCGGCGCTACAGCGAGCCGGGCAGTAGCGCCCCAGTGACCGGCCCCTGAAAGGTAATGCGCAAGACACTTTCAGGGGCCTTTTTTTCAGCCCACTTCCGAATCCCAGATCACCGTGACCTGACCTGAATAGCTGCGGGTAATCCCCGGTTTCAGCATTTCCTGCACTTCGTCCCGGGCGACTTCGAAATGCAGGGTGCCGGGTTTGCGGTCCACATAAAAGCCTGCCTGGAACAACTCGGTGCCGCCGCCATCGCGAAGTAACGGACGCCGATTGACCGCTTGCCCCATCCCGTCGGTCAGGCCATTGGGCAAGGTCACGCTGACCTCGAGTGGCACCGGATGGCCAGCCTTTGGCTCCCACAACGCGCAGGTGTTGCCGCTGACGTATTGGCATTCCAGGCTCATCTTGAAGCGGCTCGAGGCCGATATGTTGAAGGTCTGATCCCGGAACAACCGCGTCGGCTTGCGCCCCTGGGTCAGCCACGCCTGCCATCCTCCCTGCGGAACCAGTTCGACGTGATTACCCCCGGGGGGAATCTCGACTTTCAAGGTGTGTTCCACGTCCAGAGTGAAGTTCAGCGTTATCAAATCGTCGTCGGGCAACATGACATCGCCCATGTCGAAGTCCCGGTGCGGCCCGACGGTGTAGTTCATGACGCCGCGATAGGTGCCCGTCGACATTTTCAGGGGATTGGGCGTGATCAGCTCGTAGGAAAAACCGGTGTTTTCATAGGCGAACTGGTGAGACTCGCCAATCTCTTTCTGCGCCTGTTTGGCGCATACACCAGCGTCCGCTGGCACTCGCCAGAAAAACGCGTAGTACCAGGCATGGCCATACCCCACGCCGCCGTATCGACAGGGAGCGGGTGGGTAGACCCATCCACTTTCCCAGACGTTTTCGGGCAGCGGCTCCCTGATGGTGTATGCCGCACCCACACCGTTCACCCGCATCTTGACGATCTCGGGTTCACCGGTTTGTTCATGAATGACCGTGACCTCTTTCCAGTACGACGGCACCCGAAACATCGCCCCCTGACGTTCGTCATTCAAGGCCGGGATGGCGGCGATTGACCTGAAACGGATGGGCAAGGCGATGCTGAACACTCCGTTCTCGCAATACTCCGGATGATCCCCGCAATACCCCCCCTGAGGTGTGGTGTTTTCGAAGGCGTTTTGCAGGGGGTTGGCCGAATCCGGCCTGAACTTCGCCGTCATCTCAATGGTTGCGGCCTCTGCCGAGGGGGCTAATGCCGCCAACCAGGCGAGCGCACGCCAGTGGCTCGCCATCCCTGTTTTGTTCATTACGCGTGCACTCCCTGTTACTGCGTCGATACTCGTCACTAAACCTCCGAATCCCAGATCACCGTCACACTGCCCGAGTACTGCCGCTGTTGTCCGGGCTTGATCATCTCTGCGACTTCGCTCGCGGGAATCTCGAAATGCAGCGTTCCGGGTTTGCGGTCCACATAAAACCCTGGCTGGAACAATTCAGTGCCACTGCCATCAAGCCGCAACGGCCGGTGATCGACCGCTCGGCCGTCGGCATCCACCAGCCCATGGGGCAGGCTGACGCTGACGTTCAGCGGCACGAAATGTCCGGACGGCGGTTCGTATAGCGAACAGGTCTGGCCGTCCTGGCGGTATTGGCACTCCATCTGCATTTTGAAACGTGAACTGGCGGAAATATTGAAGGTCTGGTCGCGGAACAACCGTGTCGGTTTTCGCCCCTGGCTCAGCCAGGATTGCCAGCCGCCCTGGGGCACCAGCTCAACGCGATTGCCGCCCGGAGGGACATCGACCTTGAGGGTGTGCTGGACGTCCAGCGTGAAGCTCAATCCCAGGGTCGAACTGCTGGGCTGCATGATGTCGCCCATGTCGAAGTCCGCGCCGGGCCCGAGGGTGTAGGTCAGATTGCCAAGGTACTTTCCCGAGGACATGCCCAATGGGTTGGGGGTTATCAGTTCATAGGCAAAGTCGAGGTAGTCATAACGCAGCCAAGGCACATTGAATTTCGCCTGTTTTTCACAGATACCTTCAGTCGGGGTTTTCCAGAAAAAACGATAGTGAGTGGACGAGAAAAAACCCACACCGCTGTAGAGGCAGGGAGGCGGCGCATTCACCCAACTGATGCCCCACAGTTGATTGTGTGCCAGACGATAATCGTCGCCCCCGCCCACCAGGCCGATCACGTCTTCAGTCACATAGCGGGACCCTATACCGGCAATCCGAACCCTGACGGTTTCCGGTTCACCGGTGGTTTCATGGACCACCGTCAAATCCCGCCACTGCGCCGGGACCTTGAACATGGCGCCCTGACGGACCGATGGATGATTGGCCAAAATCGGCGCAATGGAGTCGAACCGAATGGGCACTTGCAGGCTGAACATCTCGTTGTCCGCACACTGCTGCGGATATAAGCCGCAGTAGCCGCTGGACGGCGTGTCATTGATGAATTTATTGCGTTGCGGATTCGCCGAATCGGGTTTGAACGAAGCCTGAATCGACACCTCCTCGGCCCCCGCCGAAGACAGCCACATCGAACACAAAAAAGTCACGCCTGCACAGCGTTGGAACAGTTGAATACGGTTCATCCCTTAAGCCTCGTGAAGTCAGGTTTCAAGCACCGGGCATGACCGCATTGAAGATCATGTTGACGCTGCCAAAATAATTGCCCGGCCGGTAAACCCCATCGGCAGGCGGCACCGGTACGATTTCCAGCAACACCCGTTTGCCGGCCGCGGCGTCGGTCAAGGAAATCACTTCGCGGTTCTCGTGCTCGCTCAACAACTGGCCGTTGAACAGCACACGCAAATCAATGTCATGGGCGGCGGTGCCGTTGGACAGATACGGTCGGCCTTCAAGCCGGGCCTGGATGGAACCGGCCTCGTTCTTCACGTCGAAATGTTTGCGCAAGCCGCCCAGTGTCGCCGACGACAAATTCCACGGCAGTTGCTGCTCGCGATGAATCCAGCCCGGGTCTGCCGGAGTGACATAAAACGCCAAGGTCGGGATCGTCACGAACACATCGAAGCGGTGCACTTCCCTGGCGGCAAACGCCGACGTAGCCGCCCACGCGGCGATGGCCGCGACCAGCATGAGGAGCAGTTTTTTGAACATAGTCATCACCGGGATCAACCCTTCACGTTCAGTTTTTTGCTTTTCTCACCTTCAACCAGGGTGAAGCGGTATTCGCGACCGGCCTGTTTCTCGAACTGAAAGGTGCGGCCCGCGAGGATGTGATGTTTGGTCGTGGGCTGGCAGTCCTGTTCGTTTTTAGCCGAGCAATCCTTGAACTCATCGATCACCACCACGGTGTTGCCGTTGTTGCGAATCCGGTAGTTGCCCGCCTCGTTCTCGATCGAGCTGTCAAAGCGCACCTGCTTGGGCCGCACGAAAAACACCGCGCCGTAACCGGCCAATACGTTGACCCCGGCGGAGAGGGTTTTCTTGTAGTCCTCACGTTCTTCGCTGGAAACGGCAAACTCGTCTTCTTTCTCGGGCACCACCGGCACGAACCGCACGCGGAAATAGCGCTCTTTGTCGCGCGCGCCCATGAACAGCAATCGCGTGCCCTGCATGCCATTGGCCGGCACGATCAGTCGGGCCGGGCTGGCCATCAAGCCATCGCGGGCATTGCCGTCGGCTTGCGTCTTGAGCGGCACTTCCTGTGATTTTCCGTCGGCGTCATAGAGGATCTCGAGGATGTTGACCTTGACGAACGCGGTGCTGTCACCGCCGTTGAAAACCCGTTTCAGGTAGGTACTTTTGTCGCCGTCCAGATAGTCGTAGACGGTGCCGATATTGATGCTCGGTGTCGCGTGAGCAGTCTGGGTGAACAGACAAAAACCAAATAATGCCAACAGACGTTTCATCGTCCCTTCCTTCGTTGATTAATCACGTTCTGCCGGGCCATCAACCCGCCGTCCGGTCGATAACACTCGCGTCCGCCAATGTGTCCGGCGTGCAGCGCAGATCGCCGATCATCAGCACGTTGTTTTCGGTGCGTCCGTTATCGGGGTCGAGACGGAACTGGCACAGCAACCGGTTGCCATGACGCACCTCAAGGGTCGGTGACCCGGCGTTCATTTCCATCGAGAAGAAACCGTCCACTTCACTCACTCCGCGACTGGCGTGGTTGATGATGTGATGGCCCTTGAGCGGGTTGCCTTGCGGGTCGACCAAGCGGCCGAGCACGGTGAGGGTGCGCATGACCTTGATCTGGCGATACTCCACGCCGCCCTTGTTCAGGTGATAGCTGGAGCGCGCCGGTTGAATGGTGGCGGCAGGCACATGGTTGCCTTCGAAGTCGAACGTCACGGAGCTGCTTTTGTAAGCCGTGATGGGCACGAAGTTGCGCCCGGGCTTGAGCACTGCGCTGCCGCCGCTCAAGTCGTCGGCGCGCAGGGCGATGTCTGCGATGTCCGATTCGACATCGATGATCATGCCGGCACCGTCGCGGTAGTACTGGCTGGTCATGACCATTTGCTGGCCGCCGACGGCCACGGTGCTGTCCAGGTTCAGGCCACCGGTGAAGTCGTTGTTGAAGGACGAACGCTGGATAAAACCGTCGCCGTTGACCAGGTCGGATTGCATCGTGCCCATCGCATTCAAGCCAATGCCGTAGGTGTCGGTGATGGCGGTGGCCGAGACACTTTGCAGCAGATGATCCTGGAGGTCTTTGCGGTAGGTAACCGACGCGTTGTTATCGCGGCCGCCGTCGCGGGCAGTGCGAGTACCGATACTGCCGGAGATTTGTTCGCCCGGACCGCCCAGCGCGATGTTGACGCTCAGGTCGATGCCACGACTGCGGTCGTCACCGGAGCTGAAGCTGCCCGGCCGGTCGAACAGGGAAAGCCGCCAGTTGGCGTCGCTGCCAAACAGTTCGGTGCGCTGAGTCCAGCCCAGGTCGACGCCCGTTCCCTCGGTGTTGCCCTGGCTGTGGGACACCCGGGCATTGATCGAGCTGTTGCGGGTGAGCCGGTGATTTATTGATAAGGACGAGTTGCTGGTCTGGCCGACAAATACATTGCGCTGCCGCACCCGCGTGCCATCGGGCAGCGTGTCGTAAAGCCGGGTCGTGTCGAGCCAGCTGCGGTTATGGCTGGCGACGATGCTGCCGCTGCCGTAGGAATACAGCCCCTGCACATCCAGACCGGTGCCGTAGTCTTCGGTCTGGTAAACGTTGGCATAGACGCTGGCATTGTTGACGATGGTCCAGTCGACGGACGTGCCGAGTTGCAAGCTATCGCGCACTTGCCGGCCCGTCAGGCCGAGAATCACCCGGGGGTGCAGCAGAAAATTGAGCGCCGCACCGGCAGTCAGGTCGCCATCGTCGGGTTGATCCCAGTTGCTGAGCAGCCCCGATTCACGACCGGCGAACAGGTTGTAGCGCCAGCGCTCGTCGTGGTTGCGCCAGTTGTTCGGTTTGTAGATCAACTCTTGCGTGCTGGACGTGATCTGGCCGTCTTCGATCAGGCGCACTTCCACTTCATAGATGCCGCCCGGCAGCGGCCGGGTGTCGAGGGTCTGCAACCCGGCGGGCACCGCTTGAGTGTTGATCAGCAAACCGTCGCGATAGATTTCCACCGACCCTTGGCGATTGGCCGTGACATAGATCGGATACACCGCCGGTTTCGGGTTGTTGATGGCCAGACTGTCGGAGCTGCCGTACATGACGCCCAGCGCCGTGTCGGGGCTGGTGCCAAACGTGCGGGGCTGGCGGCTCAGGCCTTCGGACGTGGGCGTGAAATACCCCAGTCGCAGAAAATTGCCTGCCAGTTCGCGCTGGGTATAGAGCTCATTCACGGCGTGATAGAGCTGGTTGTCCATGCCCCCCAGGCGCGACAGTTGCAGGTTGATCGCCTGAGTCCAGTTGCCCAGGCTGCTGCTGGCTTCCAGGCCGTAGCGCCCGCCGAGGTCCTGGTTCTGGCCGCCGTTGAGGTTCAGTTGATTGCGCACGATCAACCCGGTGCTGCCGCCTTCGGGCAACGAGTAGTAACGCTGCGCTTGATCGTCGCGTTCGGCGTTTTCCGTGAGGATCGACACCAGCGAGTTTTCGAGGCTGTAGTGCACGGCCAGCAGTTGCTCGGGGCAGTTGGCCTGGCAGGCGCCCAGCGCCACACCTTGTTTCAGATAGCCCGACCAGATGTCGCGCTCGCTAGGTTTGATCGTACTGTCGCTGACATCAGTGAAGTCAACTAAGGTGATGCGATCGTCGCGGGTCAGTACGACCATCGCCTCACCGAGAAACTGTTGGTCAAGTTCCACGCGCACGGCCAGTGGCACATCAAAGAAGTGCTCTTCGAACTCGGTCGGCAAACCCTTGGCCTGCGCCAGCAGACTTCGAGGTGTGGTGCCGTTATCCGCCGGCGCGGCCACGACAGTTGCGCAGAAAAAAAGGGCAAGCGCCGTCGCGATGGGAGTCATCGGGAACATGAACGAAATACTCTATAGATAAATGCGTTGAAACCCGATCGACAGGCAAAAGTTGCCCGCCGACCGGTAAGCGTCATCAAATAAGGACGGGCCTTAATTAATAACCGTATTACGGGATGCGCGGAATAGCATCGAAGACTACGATCGGATTGGCCGTGTAAAGACCGGTCTGGGCGGCGGTCGGTTTGGCCGCGGCAATCACCAGATCAGCCCTCATGCCCCCGTTCGATTCGCTGTCGCCGACCACTTCTTGCGAAGTGCCGGTCAAGGTTACACCGTTGAACGAGTAGGTCAGCGCGATGTTGTTGTTACCGTTGAACAGGGGTTGTGGCCCCCCTTCTACATAAGCATTGACCGAACCGTTAGTGTGTCGGATGTCGTAGGTGGCCCGCAGCGGGCTCAAGGTGCCGAGCACCAGGTTGTAGACCATTTTTTCATCTTTACCGAAGTCAGGATTCACCGGTTGGGCGTGGAATACCTGGGTTGGAATAGTGGCGCTGATGTTGATCGACGTGCGCGCTTCTTCCGCCGCGAACGCCACCGAAGAACTCAGTGCCAGGAGGGTCATCGGAACGGCGATTGCAAACTTCTTGAACATGGTTCTGTACCTGTTTTTTTTCAAAGGATTGGACCGAGGAAAGTCAGGACAGTGAACATTAATCACCGCAATGGTGAGCATTCACTCAACTTTCGACGCCAGAGAATGATCGTCCAATCTCCTGAGAAAGTAAGTACGTAACTTCTGAAGAACATGTAGTAATAACGGCTTTCCAACAGCAGGAAAAAAGTTGAAAAAACAGTAAAAAGATTATTTAACCCTCAGAGAAATACTACACACAGTTCCAACTAAAAAAGCACACAGATGAAATAGAGCTGAACTTCCGTAAGAACCATACTACTTCGCCTCAATACTAATCCAAGGATCAGTGACGGCACACTAATGATTAGTTTAATTACTCTAAAAATACAAAAAACTTGTCATTTCCCCTGCCATTGCGCTGTCCGTTCACCGCCACGCCGGAGTCGACCGTTGGTCCGACCCGCTTGCCACGGGCAAAAGATATATCTTAAGTTGTATCTAAACACGACAAGAGCAGACGAAAAATGAGAGACCATCATTCCCATCGAGAACACGGCGACAGCCGCGACGGCTTCGAAAAACGTCCAGGCCCCGGCCGTGAACGCGGCGGACGCGGGCCACGGGTATTCGCCCCCGGCGATTTGAAAGTGCTGTTGCTGGCGTTGATCGCCGAGCAGCCGTGTCATGGCTACGACCTGATCCGCCAGATCGAAAGCATGTTCGACGGCGCCTACAGCCCCAGCCCCGGCGTGATCTACCCGACCCTGACCTTCCTTGAAGAAAGCGAAATGATCCTGGGCGATGCCGAGGGCGGGAAAAAACGCTACAGCATCACCGACGCAGGACGTCTTTCATTGACTGACCAGGCGATTGCGCTGGACGGCGTGCGGATGCGCATCGAGGTCAGCAAGCGCTCGCTGCGCGGCCATGATCGCCCCGCCGAAATCCACGAGGCGGTGCATAACGTGCGGCACGCCTTGCAAATGCACCACGGCCGCTGGAGCCCGGAAGAAATCCTGCGAGTGCGCGACCTGCTCAACCACACGGCCAAAGCCATCGTCGACGGCCCTGCCGTTCACCCCGTTCAGGAGCAAGCCGAATGACTGAAGTGATCGTGCAATCCATTCACCGCGTCAGCCACGAGATCAAACGCCGTCGCCTGCAAGTGCTGCGCGTGGTCGACCTGACCCCGCGCATGCGCCGGATTACGTTGGGCGGGCCAGAGTTGGCCGGCTTCGTCAGCCTCGGCAGCGACGACCACGTAAAACTGCTGTTCCCGCAGAACGCGGCGGAACAGGCAGCACTGGAAACCCTCGTGCTCGGCGCCGGAAAAGACAACGGCCCCCTGCCGGCGATGCGCGATTACACGCCGCGCCGCTACGACCTCGACACACTGGAGCTGGACATCGACTTCGTGCTGCACGGCGATGGCCCTGCCTCGACCTGGGCCGCGCAAGCCAGACCCGGCCAGTTTCTGCACATCGGCGGGCCACGCGGCTCGATGATCGTGCCTGACATGTTCGACAGCTATCTGCTGATTGGCGACGAAACCGCCCTGCCCGCCATCGCCCGCCGCCTCGAAGGCCTGGCGGCCAATCGGCGAGCGTTGGTGATCATCGAAGTGGCGAACGGCGGGGAGCAGCAGAAGCTCGAAAGTCCTGCGCAGGTCGATGTGATCTGGGTGTTGCGCGACGGCAGCCAGAACACCTTGCTGACCACGGTGAAGCAACTGCAATTGCCCAGCGGCAACCTGTATGCGTGGGTCGCGACCGAGACCAAGGCGTCCCGACAGATTCGTCGGGTGTTGCTCGACGAGCACGGTTTGAACGAGCAGTTCATCAAGGCTGTGGGTTACTGGCGGCGGGACGACAGCGACGAAGAGTGACCGCCACTCATGTGGTTGCCGGATTCCCTGTGGTGCGGGGGCTTGTGTGGCTGGAGGACCTTATGTGGCTTAAGGTTTTTTGTGGCTGGAGAGCTTTTGTGGCGAGGGGGCTTGCCCCCGTTGGGTTGCGAAGCAGCCCCAATACAGCTCAAGAATCCGGGCGCCAGTTTTAGCGCCGCTTCGCGCCGCAACGGGGGCAAGCCCCCTCGCCACAGAAACCTCACTAGCCACAGAGGCCCCACTAGCCACAAAAACCTAACTAGCCATAAAAGTACCCACTAGCCACAGAGGCCCAACTAGCCACAGAGACCCCTTCACCACAGAAGTCTTCTAGCCACACACAAGCCCCTTGGCCATCCTCGTACCCTTGCCACAGAGGTCTGCCTCACTTTCGTCCCGCGCGCCACCGATCCAGCCCGATCACCATCAACGAAACAAGCAGGAACCCCGCCAGCAAGCCCGCCGCATTCACAAACACCTGTGGATAACCCAACTTGTCCACATCAATGAATGGATAGGGGTAAACCGCCAGCAGATGCCCGCGCCACAGCGTGTACGCGAAGTACACCAGCGGGTAAATCACCCACAGGCCAATGTGCCGCAAGCGCAACGTGCCTTTGGGCACATACCACCACCAATACGCCAGAAACAGCAGCGGCATGATGTCGTGCAGCAACTCATCGGCCACCCATTGCCAGCCTTCGGGATGCCACAAGTGGCGCAGTAACACGCTGTAAGCGATGCCGACCACAGTGATGCTCACCGCAATCGCGCTGCTGACCCACGGTTGCAAGAACCAGCGCCGCGCCGCCGACTCGCGGGATGTCCAGTGACAGGTCAGGACGGTCGCGACCAAGGTGTTGCTCAGCACGGTGAAGTAGCTGAAAAAACTCAGCAGCCCGCCGACCAGACTGGCTTCGAGGCTCCAGCGTGAGTAGAGAATCAGGTACAGCTGGATAGTCAGGCCGGCCCAGCCCGACACTGCCGCCACGGCCACAAAACCACGCCTCGCGGCGGCACTTGCCATTGTCAGAGCGGGCGCTTGGTGCGCATCAACTTGATGTACAACGTCTCGACTTTCTCGCGGGCCCACGGGGTCTTGCGCAGGAAGGTCAGGCTCGACTTGATGCTCGGGTCACTTTTGAAGCAGCGAATGTCAATGCGCTCGGCCAGACCCGACCATTCGTAATGAGCCACCAGGGCGTTGAGAATTTGCTCCAGCGTCACGCCGTGCAGCGGGTTGTTGTTTTGTTCGGTCATGCCGGGCCTTCGAGCGGTGAAAGGTTGGGAAGCCGCGCACCTTAGCCGAGGGTGTGGTCGGGTGGAAGCGCTCCGTGTGCTATCTCCTCAATGTAGGTGACGTTGAAGAAGTCGCGCCGAGTACTGTTACCAAATCCGAAATAATTCATGTCACTAAAAGCACTTTTTCTATTTGTAACGGAACATTATCCTTGCGCAGCTCAAGCTGAAACGATTCTTCCGACCCAATCCCGTGCCGCCCCGCGTGCACGTCCCCAGAAAAAGAACCCGAATTTTCGCCCATGCCTGACTTTCGGCGGGACCAGGATTGGCGCGTCTTCCTGAACGCCACGGATCCCCGGCGGAGCGCATCAACCGGGCCGCTCTAACCAGGTTTCACTTTTATAACTGAACGATGCCCGCGCGAGATCGTCATCTACAGTGAGCTTGCCCGGGACTATTTGAAACATCACGGAGAACCACACTATGAGCACTGATGGTGCTTTGAGTCGAAGCCGCCTGCTGCCGACCCTGCTTGGCATTCTGCTGTTGCTGATGGGCTTGGCCATGTTGGCAGGCGGGATCAAGCTGAGCATGCTCGGCGGCTCGCTGTATTACCTGCTGGCCGGTATCGGCCTGACGCTGACCGGCGTACTGCTGATACTCGCGCGCCGCGCCGCCTTGGGCCTTTACGCGCTGGTGCTGTTCGCCAGTACCGTGTGGGCCCTGTGGGAAGTCGGGCTCGACTGGTGGCAACTGGTGCCGCGTCTGGCGCTGTTGTTCGCATTGGGCATCGTCATGTTGCTGCCGTGGGTGCGCCGGCCGTTGCTGCGCGACGGCCCTTCGCCAATGGGGACGGGCGCGCTGAGCGTGGCCGTGGTCCTGGCGGGCGTGGCTGCGCTGGCCAGCCAATTCACCAACCCCGGTGAACTCAAAGGCCAACTGGATCGCGACAGCGTCGAGGGCATGACCAACACCGCGCCGGCCATGGCCGACGGTGACTGGAACTCCTACGGCCGCAGCGCCCACGGTGATCGTTATTCGCCACTGGCGCAGATCACCCCGCAGAACGTGAACAAGCTGGTTCCGGCCTGGACCTACCGCACCGGTGACATCCCCGGGCCGAACGACCCCGGTGAAACCACCGCCGAAAACACCCCACTGAAAGTCAACGGCATGCTCTACGTGTGCACACCGCACAGCCAGGTGATTGCCCTGGACCCGGACACCGGCAAGGAAATCTGGCGTTTCGACCCGAAGATCTCGACGCAGAACGCCGCCGACTTCAAGGGCTGGGCGCACATGACCTGCCGTGGCGTGTCGTATCACGATGACGCCGTCTACGCCTCCGAGCAGAGCCCGACCGGCAACGCCAGCGCCGCTGTCACCAGTGCCTGCCCGCGCCGAATCTTCCTGCCGACCGCCGACACCCGCCTGATCGCCCTCAACGCCGACACCGGCAAGATGTGCGAAGACTTCGGCGACAAAGGCCAGATCGACCTGAGCGCCAACATTGGCGACTTCACCGCCGGCGGCTATTACTCGACTTCACCGCCAGCGGTCACCAAAGACCTGGTAGTGATTGGCGGCCACGTCACCGATAACGTCTCCAACGACGAACCAAGCGGCGTGATCCGCGCGTTCGACGTGCACACCGGCAAACTGGTGTGGAACTGGGACAGCGGCAACCCGGACGACACCACGCCGATTGCCGAGGGCAAGACCTACACCCGCAACTCGCCGAACATGTGGTCCATGTTCAGCGTCGACGAAAAGCTCGGCATGCTCTACCTGCCGATGGGTAACCAGGCGCCCGACCAGTACGGGGGCGACCGTACCCCGGCCTCGGAAAAATACAGCGCCGGCCTGACCGCGCTCGACATCAACACCGGGCACGTGCGCTGGACGTTCCAGTTCACCCACCATGACCTGTGGGACATGGACGTCGGCGGCCAGCCCACCGTGCTCGACATCAAAACCGCGGACGGCGTGAAGCCGGCGGTGATGGCGTCGACCAAGCAAGGCAGCATCTACGTGCTGGATCGCAGCACCGGCAAGCCGCTCGTGCCGATCAACGAAGTGCCGGTCCCGCAAGGCGCCGTCGCGGGGGATCACACCTCGCCGACCCAACCCAAGTCCGACCTCAACTTCATGCCGCCGCCATTGCGGGAACGCGACATGTGGGGCGTGACCCCGTTCGACCAACTGATCTGCCGGATCGACTTCAAATCCATGCGCTACGACGGCCCGTTCACGCCGCCATCGTTGCAGGGTTCGATTGTTTACCCAGGCAACTTCGGGGTGTTCGACTGGGGCGGCATCTCGGTTGACCCGGTGCGTCAGATCGCTTTCGTGAACCCGAGCTACATGGCGTTCAAATCAAAACTGATCGCCGCCGAAGACATCGCCAAGCAAGGCCCGCGCGTCAGCGAAACCCAAGGCGTCCAGCCGAACAAAGGCGCGCCGTACGGCGTCATCCTCGAAGCACTGCTGTCGCCTCTGGGCTTGCCGTGCCAGGCGCCAGCGTGGGGCTACGTGGCGGCGGTCGACCTGACCAACCACAAAACCCTCTGGATGCACAAAAACGGCACCGTGCGCGACAGCTCACCGGTTCCGATCCCGTTGACCATGGGCGTTCCAAGCCTGGGCGGCACGTTCACCACGGCCGGTGGCGTAGCGTTCCTGAGCGGCACCCTCGACCAGTACCTGCGCGCCTACGACGTGAAAAACGGCAAGCAACTGTGGGAAGGTCGCCTGCCCGCCGGCGCACAAACCACCCCGATGACCTACACCGGCAAGGACGGCAAGCAATACGTGCTCGTCATGGCCGGTGGTCACGGGTCGCTGGGCACCAAACAAGGTGACTACGTGATGGCGTTCAAACTGTCCGAGTAAGTTTTAGCGGCGGTTGAAGCGAAGGCGACTCCTGCGAGGGAGTCGCCTTTTTTTGTGGCCGGCGGATTTTTCAGCACACCAGTTATCTTCTGTGGGAGAGAGCCTTCTTACCAAAGCGAGGTGCCAGCCGCCCTTCATGTTGCATGGGCAACAGCCATCGCGAGCAAGCTCGCTCCCACAGGAAATGCTGTGCAGTTGCAAGACATTGGCCGGGTGACTGGCGCCAAGACCAAACACCTGTCCAAACCCTGAACACTCACTGAAATTTCCCGCGCCATTGAAACCACCCGCCACCCGCCCCATCTAACACCCATACTCAATTGCGCAGGTGCCCCATGAGCGACCAGCAAGAATTCCCCGAAGACCCCAGTGAATACGCCGACCCGGAAAACGCCGAACACCACTCCACTGGCAAAGGCCTCGCGCTACCCGGCCAGAACCTGCCGGACAAGGTCTACATCATCCCGATCCACAACCGCCCATTCTTCCCGGCTCAAGTCCTGCCCGTCATCGTCAACGAAGAACCGTGGGCCGAAACGCTGGATCTGGTGAGCAAATCCGATCACCACTCCCTGGCCCTGTTCTACATGGACACCCCCCAGGAAGACCCGCGCCACTTCGACACCTCCGCCCTGCCGCTCTACGGCACCCTGGTCAAGGTGCACCACGCCAGTCGCGAAAACGGCAAACTGCAATTCGTCGCCCAGGGCCTGACCCGCGTACGCATCAAAACCTGGCTCAAACACCATCGCCCGCCGTACCTGGTGGAAGTCGAATACCCGCACCAGCCGACCGAGCCGACCGCCGGCAAGACGGTTTTGCAGTGGTTTAGACGCAGCCGCAAGGCCGACAAGACGCTGGCCGAGAAGATCGCCCGCTAGCACGCAGCGATCT